>JAFEDP010000006.1 GCA_018241545.1 Pseudomonadota bacterium | reverse complement strand
CGGCAGCCCCGCATCGCACAACAACTCCGCCAGCAGCAGCGCCGTCAGCGGTGTCTTCTCCGATGGCTTGAGGACCATGCGGTTGTTGGTCGCGATCGCCGGCGCCACCTTGTGCGCTACCTGGTTGAGCGGGTGGTTGAAGGGCGTGATCGCGCTGATGACGCCCTGCAGCGGCTCACGCAGCGTGTACACCTTGCGCTTCTTGCCGTGGGCCGTCAGATCGCAGGAGAAGATCTGGCCGTCGTCGACCAGGGCCGCGTTGCCGGCGAACAGGAACACGTCGCAGGCCCGGCCCACCTCGTAGACGGAGTCCTTCTTGCTCAGGCCGCTCTCGGCCGTGATCAGGTTCGCGATCTCCTCGGTGCGTGCCCGGATCAGCGCGGCGGCCTTCTGGCACACGTGATAGCGCTCGTAGCGCGACAGCGTGGGCCGGTAGGCGCGGGCCGCGGCGATCGCGCGGCGCACGTCGTCGAGCCGCGCCATCGGCACGGTGCCGGCGACGCCGCCGGTGTAGGGGTTGCGGACCTCGGCGACTCGGCCGGTGTGGACGATGTCGGCGCCTACGCGCAGGCGGTCGGCGGCGGATTGGCTATTCGGCACGGTTGAGCACCCAGTCAAAGGCATCGAAGTTCCGCCAGCGGCGGTCGGGTTCGAGGTCGGCAATGCGCCGGTTCATCACGAGCGGCACGCGCTGCTCGGAGACGCCGCCGTGCGAGCGCAGCGGGGAATCGAGCCCGGAGAGGTCGTGGCGGCTCGCGGCCGTGCCGATCACCACCGAGCGCTCGGAGACGACCACGAGGTCGCCGATGCGGTCGGCCGGCAGCTCGAAGCGGCGCGCCGCCTCGGCGCGCGCGAGCACGAGCTCGACGCCGCGCACGGCGGCGAGCCGCGCTGCGACCGCCGCCGGATCGGCGTCGGAGGGCAGGTACACGGTCGCGAAGGAGCCGAGCGCGCCGTGGTGAACGACGTAGGGGTCGGTGATCGGCAGGATCACGCGCGAGCGACCGGCGCCGATCCAGCCGTCGAGCAGGTCCTGCAGGTAGATCACGTCCGGGCTCGCGTCGAGTCGCGTCTTGGAGTTCATGCCGTGGTCGGCCGTCAGCGCGATCGCGCAGCCAAGCGCGTCGAGCTCGCCCAAGTAGCGGTCCATCATGCCGTAGAACTCGTTGGCCGCCGGCGTTCCCGGCGCATGCTTGTGCTGCACGTAGTCGGTGGTCGACAGGTACATGACCTGCGGACGGCGCGTCTGCATCAGGCGCACGCCGGCCGCGAACACGAATTCCGACAGCGCCGCGCTGTAGACGTCCGGTACGCCCATGCCCACGAGCCCGAGCACGCCCTCGATGCCGTTCTCGGCGACGCTGGCCTGGTCGGCCTTCTCGGCCGAGAAGCAGATGCCGCGAAGCCCGTGGCCCAGGAGCCTGCGCAGCTTGTCCTTGGCGGTGACCACGGCCACGCTGCAGCCGGCGTCGGCCAGCGCCGCGAGCAGCGACGGCGCGCGCAACCACTTCGGGTCATTCATCATGACCTCGACGTCGTTGGCTACGTCGTACAGGTAGTTGCCGCAGATACCGTGCACCGAGGGCGGGGCGCCGGTCACGATCGACAGGTTGTTCGGATTCGTGAAGGTCGGCACTACGCAGTCGGCGACCACCGCCGTGCCGCGCGCGAGCACGCCCTTCATCCACGGCATGACGCCGGCCGCGACCGCCTGGGCGATGTAGTCCGGCTCGCAGCCGTCGACGCAGACCACGACGGACGGGCGCGTCGGCAGGCGATAGCGTCGTCCATTCACTTCCACTGGCTTCATGCGTACCTCAGATCAGTTCGACGCCGGGCGGGGGCTCACGTCCGCCCGTGCCCGACCATTAGACACCAAAAGAACCTAACTGTCGACAGTTAACAATCAGCCGGACCCGGGGACTGCGACCCGCCCGAAGCCAGAATCCTTGTCGGCCTTGCCGGCTGACGCGGCCAGACGCGCAAGGGCCGAATCGATGCGACTCGGCGGACGGCCCGCATCCTCGGCAGCTTCCTTGCGGCGGATGGCGTTTCGCACCAGGAGCGAGCCGAGATATCGGGCCGGCTCCGGGGGGAAGCGCCCGCGTGGCCCATGCACCAGCGGGCTGCGGGTCCAGGCGTTGTCGAGGCCGAGGGCGAGCGAGGAGAGGATTTCCCCACCCATGCGTGACGGGCCGACGCCGTTGCCCGAGTAACCGAAGCCGTAGAAGACGTCCGCATGGCCGGGGAGGGCACCGAAGAAAGGCAGGCCGGACACGGAGCGATCGGACGGGCCGTTCCAGCTCGCGGCGATCGGTACCGCTGCGAGCTCCGGGAGGAACGCGCGCAGCGCCTCGCTGAGCGAGGCGCGGTACGGCGAGGGGCCGTCGAAGACGGATCGCAGCCGGCCGGCGAAGGCGAAAGTGTTGCCGCCCTTGCCCAGCATCACGCGGCCGTCGCTCGTGCTGCGGTAGTAGTGCACGAAGGTGCGCGAGTCGAGCACCGAGATGCCGCCGTCGAGGCCGGTGGCGGCGAGCGCCTGCGGCGCGGGTTCGGTGATCACCATGTCGCTCGACACGATCGCGATCGTGCGCCGCAGACGCGGGAACGCCCGCGCCATCCACGCATTGAGGGCGAGCACGACCCGCCCCGCGCGCACACTGCCCGACGGGGTCTGCACGGCGGGCCGCCGACCCGCGACCAGCCTGCGCATCGGGCTGCGCTCGTACACACGCACGCCGAGCGATAGCGCAACGCGCCGCAGCCCGCGCGTCAGGCGCGCGGGCTGCACGGTCGCGGCCAAAGGAGAGAACCACCCCTCCCGGTGGGCGGCTGACCCGGCGCGACGCTGAACTTCGGCGACCGGCAGCCGGGTCCACGACGACAGTCCGCGACGCTCGAGTTCAGCGATGACGCCGTCGGACGCGCCAACCTGGGCCGCCGAGGTCGCGGTGTACAGCGTGCCGTCGCGGCGCCAGTCGCAATCGATGTGGTGCGCGGCGACGAAGGCTTCGATGTCGAGGACGGCCTGTTCCGAGGCGCGCGCGAGGCGCTGCGCCTCGGTCTCGCCGTAAAGCCGCAGCAGGGTCAGGAACTTCGTGGTCCACGTGAGTACGCAGCCGCCGTTGCGGCCGCTTGCACCGGCGCCGCACACGTCGGCTTCGAGGAGGACGACGTCGAGCCCGGGACGCTGCTGTTTCGCGAGGATCGCCGTCCACAGCCCGGTGTAGCCGCCGCCGACGATGAGGAGGTCCGCCTCCGTCGCACCGACGAGTGGCGGCGCGTCGGCGGGAGCCTCCGTCGCCAGCGCTTGTGCGAGCCAGAAGGGCCGCGGGCGGTCGTCCACGGCGTAGTCCTAGACCGGTGGCAGGCGCGGCGTGGTCGAGGCGGCCTTGTGCATCCGTGCCCGGCTGTCGACCGCATGCTCGCGCAGCACCCGGCCGGCGCGCGCCGGATCGCGCGAGGCGATCGCCTCGAAGATCGCCTTGTGCTCGGTGTTCGACACGGCGAAGCCACCCCCCTCCTGCAGGCCGTGCAGCCGGAAGAGCAGTAGTTCCTTCGTGAGCCGCCGGTAGGTCGCGGACAGGTGCGAGTTGCCGACCGAATCGACCAGCAGCTCGTGGAAGCGCAGATTCAGCTGGTGATAGCGGCCGACGTCCTGGCGCGCGACCGCGCCGTCCATGTCGGCGAGCAGCGCCCGCAGCGCCTCGAGCTCTCCGGGCGCGATGCGTTCGGCGAGCCGGCGCCCGACGAACTCGTCCAGCACCTCGCGCAGGTCGTAGACCTCGTCAGCCTCCGCGATCGAAACCTCGCGCACGAAGACACCGCGATTGCGCTCGGCGCGCACCAGCCCGCATTCCTCGAGTGCCCGCAGCGCCTCCCGTACTGGTCCGCGACTGGTGCCGAAGCGCTCGGCGAGCGCGGCCTCGTTGATGCGCTGCCCGGCGGCGAGTTCGCCGCCGAGGATCAGCTGCTCGATTTCCGCCTGGACGGCGGATGGGAGGGAGTTCGCTTGCAGTATCTGCAGCGGAGTCGGAGCGTTCATGGGGGCCCCATCGGCCGATCGCACCGGCGGACCGTGTGGTCACGTACCGCCCGGCGCCGGCAGCCATCAGGTAGAAGTGTCAACAGATGACAGTACGCTTCAGACAGTCTACACTACTTCGCGAGTCGATGGCACCGGACCTGCCCGGCACGTGGTCGCCGCAGCCGTCCATCGCACGGCCCGACGAAGGGGAAGCCCCCGACGCCGGAATGCGCCTCTTCCGCCGAGTACGCCGCCATGACGGACACGCCGATCCTGTTGACGCCCGGCCCGCTGACGATCTCGATGCGCACCAAGCAGAGCATGTTGCGCGACTGGGGCTCGTGGGACGCCGACTTCAACCGGATCACCGGGCGCGTCCGCGAGCGCCTGCTCGACATCGTCCACGCGCGGGACACCCATGAGTGCGTGCCGCTGCAGGGCAGCGGCACGTTCTCGGTCGAGGCCGCGATCGGCACGCTCGTGCCGCGCAGCGGCCACGTGCTCGTGCCGCAGAACGGCGCCTACTGCCAGCGCATCGCGCGGATCTGTCGCGTGCTCGGGCGTGCGCACACGACGATCGACTACCCGGAGGATGCGGCGGTCAGCGCCGCCGATGTCGACCGGGCGCTCGCGGCCAATCCCGCGATCACGCACGTCGCCCTCGTGCACTGCGAGACCAGCGCCGGGATCTTGAATCCGCTCGCCGCGGTCGCCGAGGTGGTCGCACGCCATGGTCGCGGCCTGATCGTGGACGCCATGAGCTCGTTCGGTGCGCTCGAGATCGACGCGCGCACCATGCGCTTCGACGCCGTGATCGCGGCGTCCGGCAAGTGCCTCGAGGGCCCGCCCGGCATGGGCTTCGTGATCGTCCGGCGCGAGGTGCTGGAGAAGGCCGAAGGCAACAGCCATTCGCTGGCGATGGACCTGTACGACCAGTGGGTCTACATGAAGAAGACCACGCAGTGGCGCTTCACTCCGCCGACGCACGTGGTGGCGGCATTCGATGCCGCGATCGAGCAGTTCCTCGAGGAGGGTGGGCGCCAGGCCCGCGGCGCGCGTTACGCGGCCAATTGCCGCCAGCTGATCGAAGGGATGGCGGGGCTCGGACTCAAGAGCTTCCTGCCAGCTGCAATCCAGGCGCCGATCATCGTCACCTTCCATGCACCGCCGACGCCAGGCTACGAGTTCAAGGCGTTCTACAACGCCGTCAAGGCGCGCGGCTACATCCTCTACCCTGGCAAGCTGACGACGCTCGAGACCTTCCGCGTCGGCTGCATGGGGCAGATGGGGGAGCGCGGCATCCTCGGTGCCGTGGACGCAGTCCGCCAGGTGCTCGCCGCCCTGAACGCGGCTGCCTGAGCGGGTCCGCCTCAGTCTCTATAGCGCTCGAGGGCGTCGCCCAGCGCCTCGCGCAGGGGCCCGAGCCACGCCTCGTACCGGCGCCAGTGGTCTAGCCCCTCCCGGTAGATGGGCTGGCGCACCTGCTCGGAGCTGGCGGTGCGCACGCTGCGCTCCGTGCGGTGGAACTCGAGGCACGCCGGCTCGAACGCGAGCCCGCAGTAGTCGAGGATGCGCCGGACGCTGCTTTCGAGGTCGTCGACGACGTCCTCGTGCATCACCCGCAGTACCCGCCCAGGCAGTACCGTATCCCAGTGCGCCATCAGCTCGAGGTAGGTGCGGTAGTACCGTGCGATGTCCTCGATGCTGTACGTGAACTCCTGGCCCCGCGCGAACAACTGCTTCAGGTTGCCGAAGCAGCAGGCCATCGGCTCGCGCCGCGCGTCGATGATGCGCGCCTTCGGAAACATCAGATGGATGAGGCCGATGTGCCGGAAGTTGTTCGGCATCTTGTCGATGAAGCGCGGCCGGCCGCTGCGGTAGATCCGCGTGTCATCGAGGTACTTGGACGCGAAGCGTTCGAAGTCGGCGCGCTCGAGGCTCTTGAGCACGCCCGGATACCGCGGGTTGTCGAGGTCCGGGTCGCGTCCCTGCAGATCGAGCACCAGCCGGGGGATATCGGCGAGCTCCTGCGTCCCCTCGACCTGCGAGTGGGAGGCGAGGATCTGCTCGATGAGCGTCGACCCAGAGCGCGGCAAGCCGACGATGAAGACGGGTTCGTCGGTCGCGACGCCCCAGCCCTCGCGCGCCGCGAAGAAATCCGGCGTGCACACCCGCCTCTGGTTGCGCGTGTTGAGCTCGATGAGCTCGGGCCGGTAACGGCTCTCGGCCCGCTTGAGCGCGTTGCCGCGCACGTAGTACCGCCAGGACGTCGCATAGTCCTGCCGGTCCTCGTACGCCTTGCCGAGCGCAAAGCAGAGGTTGTAGCGGTCGACCCGCGCGGTCTGCGGCGCTGACTCCGCGGCCTCGAGTGCGGCGAGCTCGGCGTCCGTGATCCGGTAGGTCTTGAGGTTGGCCAGGCTCCAGTACGCGTCGCCGAAATCCGGCCGCGTCGCGGCGGCGCGCCGGTACTCGTCGATGGCCTCGCGACTGCGGCCGAGGGTCTTCAGCGAATGGGCGATCGACAGGTGCAGCTCTGCCGTCTCGCGCGGCGGCCGGACGCCCTCGGCAAGCAGCTCGCGGTACTCGCGAATCGCCCCGTCGTGGTCGCCGAGGCCGACGGTGGTCGAGGCGTGGAGCGTGCGGTACACGCGGTTGCCCGGGTCCGCCTTGAGCAGCTGCTCGATCTGGGCGCGGGCCTCCCGGTACTTGTGGCGATCGAGCAGCACGCAGGCGTAGTCGTGGCGGGCCGCGACGTAGTCCGGGGCGCGCGCCAGCACCGCCGCCAGCAGGAGCTCGGCGTCGTCGTACACCTCGAGCGCCGAGCCGATCCGCGCCAGCAGCCGCATGGCCTCGATGTGGTCGCCGTGCTCCAGCAGGAACGCGCGGATCGTCTTCTCGGCCGCCGCGACCTCGCCGTCACAGAAGAGGCTGGTCGCGGCGATGACCGGCGGCGGCAGGCCGCGCAGCTTGGCGACGTGCGTGGCGGCGAACTCGACGCCCTTGGCGTCGCCCACCAGCCGGTAAAGGCCCTCCAGCATGCTCCAGGTCGCCGGCAGGGCCGCATTGATCTCGACCGCCTGGCCGTAGGCCTCGATCGCGCGGGCCGCGTCCTTGAGCGCGACGTAACAATGGCCGCGCTCCTGGTAGAGACGGCTGAAGCGTGGATGGTGAACCGCCAGCCGATCGAGGGTGGCGAGCGCCTCGTCGAGGCGCCGTAGCTGACGCTGCGCGAGCGCCAGCAGGTACAGGACGTCGCGGTTCTGCGGGACCTCGGCCTCGAGCCGCGCAGCGAGCGCGACCGCCGCCTCGAATCGATGTTCCTTGACGAGCGATCGGACCTGCTCGACGTCGGTCTCGATGCGGGTACGGCCGTCTGCGGCCTGGGCTGCGGTCATGGGCGAGCGCGCCGGTAAAGAAGAAGGCGGGCATCGCTGCCCGCCTTCGAGTGTAGCGCAACCGCGAGGGCCGGTTGCCGCGAGTCGGCCGGCATCGGCCCCGCGCGCGAACGCGCGCGGGGCCATCGCCTCAGAACTTGAAGCCGAACTTGACGCCGAGCACGCGCGGACGCGTCGGGACCTCCGAGAGCACGAACTGCGCGGACGAGGTGAACAGGCTCGTGTTCTTGTTCGCGAGGTTGGTGCCGTAGGCCTCGAGGGTCCAGGCGTCCTTCGCCACGCCCACCGACGCGTCGTAGAGCTCGTACGCCGGCATCGTGTAGCGCAGCCAGGTCGTCGTCGGGATGGCGACCCCGGCGCCGGACTGGAAGCTGCTCGGCTCGTTGTCCATCTTGTCGACGTGCGTCCCGCCGACCATGATGAACGCCTTGTAGTCGTTGACCATCCAGTCGTAGCGCGCCCGCAGGTTGTACTGCAGCTTCGGCGAGAACGCCGGCACGGAGCCATCGGCGCCGAGTGCATTCTGAACCGCGACGTTGGTACCGGCCGCCGAGTCCCACACCTGCGTGATGCAGTCGCCGGCCGGCGTCGGATTGCCCGGAGTCTTCGACGTGACGCCCGCGGAACGGATGCACGGCGAATCCGTCTGCTTCGAGTCGTTGTACGACAACGATCCCTGCAGCGTGAAGCCGTCGGTGATCCGCGCGATGCCCTGCAGTTCGAAGCCCTTGACCCGGTAGGTGGGGCCCTCGACGCCGAACGTCGTGTTGCCGTACACCGGCGGGTTGTAGATCAGCGTCTGGACGTTCTTCCAGTCCATCTGGTAGATCGAGCCGTTGATCTGCAGCCGTCGGTCGAGCCACTGCGTCTTGAAGCCAACCTCATTGTTGGTCAGCGAATCCGGCGGATAGCTGAAGGGCTTCAGGTACTGGTTCGCCTTCGTGTAGCCCGTCGGTGGCGTCACGCCGTTCGGCACGGCCTGGCCCGTCGCCGGGTCGATCGCCACCTTTGTGACGCCCTTGGTCGTGCGATTGAACGCGCCGGGCCGGTAGCCCTGCGAGAACGTGTAGTAGACCATCGCGTCCGGCGTGATGTGCCAGGTCAGGTTGCCGCGGCTGCGGAACCCGGTGAACGTCGCCCGGTGGAAGTCCGTCTGCTGGCCCGTGATCGGGTCGACGTCCAGGCCGCCGCCGATCGCGGTGCTGCCACCGCAGCCGTTCCTGCCGGTCGCGGGATTGAACACGACCCCGGTCCCATTCAGCGTGTTGGTGCATCCCGGCGTGCCGTACTGCGATCCAACCTCGTCCTCGGTGTATCGGAAGTAGCGGGTGCCGCCGGTGATGGTCAGCACCTTCGGGATGATGTCGTAGTCGATCGACGTGAAGAACGCGGTCTGCTTGTAGCCACGGCGCAGGTCCTCGCCGAACGCGACGCTGTCGTTACGCATCGACGGATCGACTGCCGCATTGATCGGAATCGCATTCGTCACGCAGACCGTGCCATTGGCTTCTGCCAGCGCCAGATTGTCCGCCGTGCACGACGGGATCGAGCGATACAGGAAGTTCATGTCGTCCTTGATCTGGAAGTCCTCCCAGAACGCGCCGAACAGGCCGCGCAACGGCAGGTTTTCCGGGGTCGTCAGACGGATCTCGTGGCTCTGGTGCGTCGTCTCGACGATATCGTGCCAGGACGAGACCGGCGAATAGCAGGTCGACGGGCCGCCGGCGCCGATGTTGGAACCGCTCGCCGGGCCGCCGGTGCACGTGTAGTAGAAGCCACCCGCCGTGCGCGCGTAGTTCGTGTAGTCCATCGCATTGTCGATGTGACGGCTCATGTAGGAGCCGGTGTACACGAACTTGAAGTCGCGGAACTGGCCGTTCAGCGTCCACGCGGTACTGGTGTAGTGGTCCTTGTCGTACGTCGGCGAGAACGAGGTCTCCTCCCACGGCCCAAGCGCCTGTCCGTCGGAACCGACGGGGAATTGCGCCGCCATGCCCTCGGCGTCGAGGTTCTGGTAGCTCTGCTGGATCAGCACGTCCCAGTTGTCGTTGATCTGGTAGAGCGCTGACAGGCGCATGCCGTTGTAGGTCGTCGGGTTCTGCGCGCGTCCTGCCAGCGCGTAATTGTCCGCGCCCGGCGCCGTGATGATCCCGGTCGCCGGATCGGTCGGATAGGATGAACCGTACGCCGCAGGGCCTAGATCCGTGGGCTTGCGGGTGAACTTGCTAGGTACGTTGTCGATGTAGCCGCCGCGCCGGTCGTTGTAGATCGTCGCGCGCACCGCGAGGTGGTCCTGGATCAACGGCAGGTTGATCGTGCCGTTGACCGCCGTGTTCGGGTCACCGTGGGCGGTCGTTCCGTAGGAGAGCTCGGCATAGCCCTCCGTCTTGTTGATCTTGGGCTTGTTGGTGATGTAGCGGATCGCGCCGGCCTCGGCGCCGCCACCGAACAGGGTGCCCTGCGGCCCCTCGAGCACCTCGACGCGCTCCATGTCGACCATGTAGACGTCGGCATTGCGCGAGGGGAACGTCATCGACTGGTCATCGAGGTACGTCGCGACGTTCGGGAACGGCGAGATCGCGGCGCTCGACTGGTTGCCGGCGAAGCCTGCGCTCAGGCCGCGCATGTAGATGTTCCCCTGGCCGGGGCCGTTCGAGCTGAACGTGACGTTCGGCAGCAGCTTCAACACGTCGTCGAAGGTCGTGACGGCGAGCTGTCCGAGCTGGTCGCCGGTGACCGCCTGGATCGTGATCGGGACGTTCTGCACCGACTCCGAGCGCCGTTGCGCCGTCACCACGATTTCTTCGATGCCGCCTGCTGATTCCGCCGCGCCGGCCGCGGCCGCGCAGGTGCTGAGCACGGTCGTGACCGCCACAGCCAGCCTATTATTCTTGCGCACGTTTACCCTCCGATGATCGAGGCCAATTGAGAAGCTCGACGAAGTCCCCGCCCAGTGCCCGTCTGGTCGCGACTTTCCCGGCAATTGCCGTTTCGCGCACGGTGCGGGCATCCGTGACCCGGCACCATAACCACGATCTCATGACGATCGCAACCTTCCTTCAGTCGCTGGCGCGGATCGGGCGCTTGCCTTGCCGGTGCGCGCGGCGCTGCCGAGGCCAACGCCGGCGCGCGCCGCGCGCCTTAATGACGCTGTTGCGGCACAACCACGGCTGCCGCCAAGATCCCGGTGGCATGAACCGCTCCGGGAACTCGACGAGTCGCTGTATGCCTGCGCGGCGCTTAGGCGGCGGCACGCCGGTCCCGTCCGGGTGGCGGCAGCGATGACGGAGAAGCGTCGTAATACCCTGTGGCGTCAGCTGTTTAAGCTCGACGCCGATGGGCCGCTGACGATCCAGGCGCAGCTGCGGGCGCAGCTGATCGCGGCGATCGGGGATGGCCGGATCCCGGCCGACCGGCCGCTGCCGTCGAGCCGTGAACTCGCCGCCCGGCTCGGGATTGCCCGCAATACGGTAGTCATCGTGTACCAGCAGCTGGCAGACGACGGCTACCTGCTGGCGAAGGACCGACGCGGCTACTACGCGAATCCGGACGTCGCCGCGCAGCGGCTGGGAGCCGCGGAACCGCCCGGCGAGGCGGCCGGACTCGACTGGTCCGCGCGACTGCGACGCCTTCCCGCGCGGCAGCGCAACATTTCCAAGGTCCCCGACTGGCACCGTTACGAGTACCCGTTCATCTACGGGCAGATCGACCCCACGCTGTTCCCGGCGTCCGAATGGCGCGCGTGCTGCCAGCAGGTACTCGCCGGCGCGGAGGCGCTCGACTGGGCGCAGGATCAGTTCATGCGCGACGATCCACAGCTGCTCGAGCAGATCCGCGAGAAGGTGCTTCCGCTGCGGGGCGTGTGGGCGCGAGCCGACGAGATCGTCCTGACGATCGGCGCACAGCAGGCGTTGTATCTGCTCGCCGACCTGCTGATGGACGGGACGTCGGAGGTCGGCATCGAGAACCCCGGCTACCCGGACGCGCGCAACATCTTCGCCCTGCGGACGCAGCGCCTGCGTCCGCTGCCGCTGGATGACCACGGCCTGCGGGTCGACGCCGGGCTCGCGGGCTGCCACTTCGTCTATGCGACGCCCAGCCATCAGTCGCCAACCACGGTGACGATGCCGGTCGAGCGGCGGCTCGAGCTCCTGCGCCGCGCCGAGCTCGACGATTTCCTGATCATCGAGGACGACTACGAGAACGAGACCAGCTTCTCCGGCCTGCCGAACCCGGCCCTGAAGAGTCTCGATCGCAGTGGGCGCGTGATCTACGTGGGCAGCCTGTCGAAGTCGCTGGCGCCCGGACTGCGGCTGGGCTACGTCGTCGCGCCGCGCCCGCTGATCGAGGAGCTGCGCGCGCTGCGTCGCCTGATGATCCGCCACCCGACCGCCTTCATCCAGCGCAGCATCGCGCGCTTCCTCGCGCTCGGCCACTTCGACACGCTGAACCGGCGTCTGGTCGCGGCACACCGGGAGCGCGCCGCTGCCCTCGCCGAGTCGCTGGCCCGGCATGCCCCGACGCTGCGCCACCGTCCCGTCAGCGGCGGCTCGTCCTTCTGGATCGAGGGCCCCGAGTGGCTCGATGCCCGACGCCTCGCGGACGAGGCGCTCCGCGAGCAGGTGCTGATCGAGCCCGGCGACGTGCACTACTTCGAGGAGTCGCCGCCGCGGCGCTACTTCAGGCTCGGCTTCTCGTCCATTCGCCCCGCCGCCATCGGCGAGGGTATCCGGCGGCTGGGCGCGCTGGTCGAACGACAGCGGCCGTGACGCCGGCCAGCCCGATGCACGGCCCCGACCGTCGCCTTCCCGGGTGTGGACCAACCGCAGCCGCCGGTCTGGACCTACCGGTGTCGCAGGGGCGTCCCTAGAATCAAGCAGCCCGGCGATCCGCGCGGGGTGCCGCCGCAATTGGGCGCGAAGCCGCGCGGCCTCCGATGCCGGACTAGCCGGGGTACCCGCGGACGCGGATCGCGCCGAACGGCGACCGTAGGTGGGGTCGGGCGGAGCCGCTTCGCAAGCGGCGCGCATCACTGGAGCGAGGAGATATCCCGATGAAGATGACGACGGAAGAAGCCTTCGTGAAGGTGCTGCAGCAACACGGCATCGAGCATGCCTTCGGCATCATCGGCTCGGCATTCATGCCCATCTCCGACCTCTTCCCGAAGGCGGGCATCACGTTCTGGGATGTTGCGCATGAGACCAACGGCGCGCTGATCTGCGACGGGTATACGCGCTCCACCGGCAAGATCGCGATGGCGATCGCGCAGAACGGCCCCGGCGTCACGGGCTTCGTGACCGCCGTCAAGACCGCCTACTGGAATCACACGCCGCTGCTGCTGGTGACGCCGCAGGCCGCCAATCGCACGATCGGCCAGGGCGGCTTCCAGGAGGTGGAGCAGATGGCCCTGTTCCGCGACATGGTCGGGTATCAGGAGGAGGTCCGCGACCCGAACCGCGTGCCGGAGGTGCTGAACCGCGTGATCGGCAAGGCCAAGCGTCTGTCGGCGCCGGCACAAATCAACATCCCGCGGGACTTCTGGACCCATGTGATCGACGTGCCGCTGCCGACAGCGATCGAGTTCGAGCGGCCTGCGGGCGGCGCGCGCGCGATTGCCGAGGCGGCACGGCTGCTGTCGGGCGCCAAGTTCCCGGTCATCCTCTCCGGGGCCGGCGTGGTGCTGGGCGGCGCGATTCCGGAGTGCACGGCGCTCGCCGAGCGCCTCGATGCGCCCGTCTGCAGCAACTACCAGCACAACGACTCGTTCCCGAGCGCCCACCCGCTCGCGGCCGGCCCGCTCGGCTACAACGGCTCGCGCGCCGCGATGGAGCTCATCAGCGAGGCCGACGTGGTGCTCGCCCTGGGCACCCGACTCAATCCGTTCTCGACGCTGCCCTGCTATGGCCTCGACTACTGGCCCAAGGGCGCGGCGGTGATCCAGGTCGACATCAATCCCGACCGGATCGGGCTCACGAAGCCGGTCGCGGTCGCCATCTGCGGAGACGCCAAGCAGGTCGCCGCGCAGATCCTGGCGCAGCTGTCGCCCGGCGCCGGCGAGGCCGGGCGTGCTGCGCGCCGGTCGCGGATCGCCGAGCGCAAGCAGGCCTGGGCCGATGCGCTCGCCCGGATGGATCACGAGGACGACGACCCGGGCACGGTCTGGAACGCGCAGTGCCAGCAGCGCGAGCCGCAGCACATGTCGCCGCGGCAGGCATGGCGCGCCATCGTCGCGGGCCTGCCGGCCGATGCGATCATCTCGAGCGACATCGGCAACAACTGCGCGATCGGCAATGCCTACCCGAGCTTCCAGCGCGGCCGGCAGTACCTGGCGCCGGGCCTGTTCGGACCCTGCGGATACGGCTTCCCGTCGATCATCGGCGCCAAGATCGGCAACCCGACGACGCCGGTGGTCGGCTTCGCCGGCGACGGCGCGTTCGGCATCTCGATGAACGAAATGACCTCAATCGGCCGCGACCCGTGGCCGGCGATCACGATGGTGATCTTCCGCAATTACCAGTGGGGCGCCGAGAAGCGCAACTCGATCCTCTGGTACGACAACAATTTCGTCGGCACGGAACTTGACCCGAACCTGAGCTACGCTCGCGTCGCCGAAGGCTGCGGGCACCGCGGGGTCGCCGTGCGCACGCCCGCCGAGCTCACCGAGGCGCTGCGTGCCGCCTGCGCGGCGCAGGCGAGCGGCGTGACGACGTTCATCGAGGTGCTGCTCAACCAGGAGCTCGGCGAGCCGTTCCGCCGCGATGCGATGAAGAAGCCGGTCGTGGTCGCAGGCATCCGCCGCGAGGACATGCGGCCGCAGAAGCCGGCCTAACACGCCGGCCGGCGGCGCGCGCCGGCAGGCGCGCGCCGCGCCTTCAGTGGCCGGCCGGGGTGCGCGCGTCGAAGAGGCGCCTGAGGACGTAGCCGCCGAGCATCACGCCGGCGCTCACGATGCCGAACAGGAGCGGCGAGCGCTGCTCCGGGATGAAGGCCATGGCGGTGACGATGCCGAGCATGGTCACGATCGCGACCACGGTGAGTCCCGGGAACAGCCACATCCTCACCCGCAGCCGTTCCGGTGCCTCGCGTTCGAGCCGCCGCCGCAAGCGCAGCTCGGCGCACGCGATCAGCAGGTACACGAAAATCGCGACGGTGCCGTAGGAATCCACCAGGAACGCGAACACCCGGTCGGGCGACACGTAGTTCATGATCACGGCCGCGTAGCCGAAGGCGGTGCTCGCGAGGATCGCGCGGACCGGTACGCCGCGGCCGTTGAGCGTTGCGGCCGCCCGCGGCGCATCGCCGCGCAGCGCGAGCGCCATCATCATCCGCGAGGAAGCGAACAGGCCGCTGTTCAGCGCGGACAGGACGGCCGTCAGGATCACGGCATTCATGATCTGCGCGGCCGCCGGGACTCGCACGGCCGCGAGCGCGGTCACGTATGGCTGCACGATGCCCGGGTCCGTCCAAGGCACCAGCGTGACGACGACGAGGATCGACCCGACGTAGAACACCAGCACGCGCGAGATGACCGACTGCGTCGCGCGCGCCACGGCCTTTTCCGGCTCCGCGGACTCGGCGGCGGCGACGGTCACGATCTCCGATCCGAAATAGAAGCCCGTGGCCGCGACCGCTCCGGTCAGGACCGGGACGATCCCCTTCGGCAGGAAGCCGCCGTGCGCGGTCAAGTGGGCAAAGCCGCCCGGCAGGCCCGGCCACAGTCCGGCGACGACGATCACCCCGATGGCGAGGAACAGCGTGATCGCCGCCACCTTGACCGAGGCGAACCAGTACTCCGCCTCGCCCCAGGAGCGCACCGATAGCAAGTTGAGCAGGGTGAAGACGGTCATGAGTCCGAGCGTGAATTGCCACGCCGCGGTACCAGGGAACCAGTACTGCAGCAGGCGCGCCCCGGCGACCGCTTCGAGGGCCACGACGATGATCCAGAAGTACCAGTACATCCAGCCGGTCATGAAGCCGGCGAGCTCGCCGAGCGCGAGGCGGTTGTACTCGTAGAACCCGCCGACCGCCGGGTAGGCTGCCGCCATCTCGCCCAGCATGCGCATCACGAGCACGACCAGCGCGCCGGTGAGCGCGAACGACAGCACCGCCGCAGGCCCGGTGGCCTGGATCACGACCCCGCTGCCGACGAACAGCCCGGCACCGATGACTCCGCCGAGCGCGATCATGCGCATGTGTCGCAGCTTGAGCGTGCGGCGCAGCCCGGCTGCGGAACTGCCGGAGTCGGTCGAGGGATCTTGCACGCGGGCCCCGGCGGCGAAGTGGTGACGCCGCAGGATCGCCGAGACAGGGTCGCGAGTAAAGCGCGGGCCGGCGGAGGCGCGTGCTAGCATGCCCGCCGGAGCCGGGACGGGTCCGGAGACCGCGCAGACCTTCGCGGGGGCATGCATGGCGATCGATGGCCATCCGGAGCAGCGCGGACCGCGCGACCTCGCCTCCGAGGGCGACGTCAACACCTCGGCGCACCGGCGCGACTGGCAGCAGGCGCACGTGGGGCCTGAGACCGCGCAGCTGCTGGCGCGCGATGCCCGGCACTTCCTGCACCAGTCGCTGTCGACACCGTGCCTGGACGTGCTCGAGTCGGCGCAGGGCATCTACCTCACCGCCGTCGACGGCCGGCGCTACATCGACTTCCACGGCAACAACGTCCACCAGGTCGGTTACGGCAATCCCCGCGTGCTCGCGGCGGTGCACGAGGCGCTCTCGACCCTGCCGTTTTCGCCGCGCCGGTTCACGAACCGGTATGCCATCCGGCTCGCGGAGCGGCTCGCGGCGCTCGCCCCGGGTCGGCTCGGCAAGGTCCTCTTTGCGCCGGGCGGCGCGGAGGCGATCGGCATGGCGATCAAGCTCGCACGGCTCGCCACCGGTCGCCACAAGACGGTCTCGATGTGGGACTCGTTCCACGGCGCGACGCTCGACGCCATCTCGCTCGGCGGGGAGGCGCTGTTCCGGCGAGGCATCGGCCCGCTGCTGCCGGGGACCGAGCACGTGCCGCCCTGCGATCCCCGGGCGTGCCTGTACGGCTGCGGTGGTACCTGTCACGCGCGCTGCGCTGACTACGTCGACTATGTCCTCGCCAAGGAGGAGGACGTCGCCGCGGTCGTCGTCGAGACCGTGCGCTGCACCGACGTGCAGGTGCCGCCGCCCGAGTACTACCGGCGGCTGCGCGCCAGCTGCGACCGGCACGGCGCGCTGCTGATCCTCGATGAGATCCCGATCGGGCTGGGGCGCACCGGGCGCATGTTCGCCTTCGAGCACTACGACGTGGTCCCGGACATGGTGGTGCTCGGCAAGGGTCTGGGTGGCGCCGTCTGGCCGATGGCGGCACTGATCGTCGATGAGCGGCTGGACGTTGCGGGCGAGCAGGCGCTGGGGCACTACACCCACGAGAAGAGTTCGGTGGGCTGCGCGGCCGCGCTCGCGACGCTTGACTGCCTGGAGCTGGACGGGCTGCTGGCGCGTGCCGGCATCATCGGCGGCCGCATCGCCGCGCGACTGGCCGACGTGAAGGCTCGGCTCGGCCTCATCGGCGAGATCCGCGTGCTGGGCGCCCTGGCGGGCGTGGAGCTGGTGCGGCCCGACTCCGCCCCGGCCCGTGACGAGGCGGAGCGCGTCATGTACGCGTGCCTCGGGCGCGGACTCAGCTTCAAGGTGGGCCAGGGGAACGTGCTCAACCTGTCGCCACCGCTGACGATCACGGATGTCGAACTCGACGACGCGCTCGACATCCTCGAGCAGGCACTGGTTGAGGTAGGGAGCTCCTGACCAGTGCTGCTCGACGGGACCCGCGGACGGCGCCGGACCCGTCGCCGCGCCGCGTGGCGCCTACGACCCGATGGTCACCAGTTCGACCGGCACGTTGCCCCGCGTCGCGTGCGAGTACGGGCAGATCTTCTCGTGCGCCTCGTGCGCCAGCGCCTCGAGTTCCGCCTGCGGCAGGCTCGGGTCGCGCACCTCGAGCTTCACCATGAGTCCGAACCCGCCGGCGTCGCGCGGGCCGATCGAGACGCTGCAGGTGACGGAGGCTCCCTTCGCGTTGCGCTTCTTCTGGGCAGCGACGTAGTCGAGTGCGCCGCCGAAGCAGGCTGCGTAGCCCGCGGCGAACAGGTGCTCGGGCGTCGTCGTCCCCGGACGCCCCGGCCCGCCCATTGCCTTCGGCACCGACAAGTCGACCGCCACCGATTGATCCTGGGCCTCGCTGTGGCCATTGCGGCCGCCGGTGGCGGTGGCGGTGGCCGTGAAGAGTGGCTTGATGCTCACGTTCGCTCCTGCAGTGGATGATGAGTGGCGCCGAGTCGCGGCCGCATGTGCGACCGGCCGGGCAGCGCGGCGTGGGGCACCCGGCGGTGACGCCGCCGCGCAGGTTCCGGCAGGCGCCCGCGCCACGCAACACTTATATGTACTGGACGCGTCACGCGTCGCGCTGCGACCGACGCCGTGGCGCGCGAAGGGCTAGGGACTCGCGAACTCGGCTCCGATCCAGCGCTCCAGCGCTTCCGGAGACTGCGGCCGCCCGAGGAATCCGCGCACGAGGTCCGCCGCGGATGCAGAGCCGCCTGGCTCGAGTACGACGCGCCGGTAGCGCGCCGGCGCATCGCCGGCGAGCGGGTCGGCGGCGGAGAACTGCTGGAAGAAGTCGAGTGCGATGACCTTGTCCCACAGGTACGTGTAGTACGCGGAGGAGTAGCCGGCCAGGTGCCCGAATCCCGCCCACTCATGCGTGTCCGCGAGCGGGCGGAGCATCGTGAGGCGCGCCACGTCGGCGGCGACCACCGCATCGGGGTCGACCGCGGATGCGGGCACGCGGTGCAGGTCGTATGAGATCGCGGCGTAGGCGTTCTGTCCTTCGAGCCAGCCGGCGCGCCCGAAGGCCGCCGCACGGTTCATGCGCGCGACCAGTTCCGCCGGGATCGGCGCGCCGGTCTGGTAGTGGCGCGCGAAGCGCGCCAGCACGGCCGGGCTGCGCAGCAGCTCTTCCAGCATCTGCGAGGGCGCCTCGACGAAGTCCGACTCCATCGTGATGCCGCTGATCCCGGCCCAGCGCTGCGCGCCGCCGAGCACATGGTGCATCAGGTGGCCGAACTCGTGAAAGAACGTCTGCACGTCGTCGTAGGCCATCAGACCGGGGTCGCCGGCCGCGGGCTGCGGGAAGTTGCAGACGAGGATCCCTTCCGGGAGCTGGCGTCCGCGCACGCCGTCGAGTACCGGCACCATCTCCGCATGGCTGAACTTCCCCGGGCGCGGGTGCATGTCGAGGTAGACGCGCCCGAGCAGCCGTCCGTGGTCGAGCACCCGCCAGGCCTCGACCGCCGGATCCCAGAGCGTCACGCCCGGTTCGCGTTCGAACTGCACGCCGAAGAAGACGGCCGCGACATCGAGCAGGCCCTGCTTCACCTGCGCGTACGGGAAGTACGGACGCACCGACTGCGAATCAAAATCGAAGGTCGACCGCCTGACGAGCTCGGAGTAGTAGCGCTTTTCGTCCGGCGACACCGCCTCCGCCGCCGGGTCCGCGTGGCGCTTCTCGGTGAGCAACAGCTCGTACTCGCGCGCGGCTCCCGGCCGCGCGGTGCGCGCGATCGCCTCGATGAACGCGCCGACGGTCGCGCCGCTCCCGGCCATCTTGTCGGCGGCGTAGTAGTCGGCCCAGTTGTGGTAGCCGACCAGCGTCGCGATCTGCTCGCGCAGCGCGAGCATCCGCGCCAGCACCGGACCGTTCTTGGGATAGCCGCGATTGAGGAACTGGGTGAACAGCTCGCGTCGCAGGGATGCGGCGCTCGCGAAGCTCAGCACCGGGATCAGGTCCGGGTAGGCGGTGGTGATCGCGATCTTCCCGTCGGGACCCGGCGGATGGCGAGCCAGGAAGTCAGGCGGGAGCCCTGCCAGGTCGGTCGCTACGACCTCGACATGCCGCACGTCGTCGCTGATGTTGCGATCGAAGTCGGCGACCTGCTGGGACAGCTCGTCGTTGAGCGACTTGAGGCGCTCGCGGGTGGCCGGATCCTTGTCGACGCCGGCGAGGCGGAACTCGAGCAACTGCCGTTCGACATAGTGGCGTGTCGCCTGATCGGCGCGCCCCAGCGGCACGGCGGCGAGTCCCCGATAGATGCTCGGGTCGAGGCTGATCGCCGTCTGCACCGAGGAGACCTTCACGAACGCGCTGGTTGCCCGGTCCCGGAAGCGAGCGTCCGGATGCACCTGCTGCAGGAGGTTGGCAAGGTAGACGGCGGTGTTGAGGTGACGTACCGCCTCGTCGTACGGCGCCACCGTGTTTTCGACGGTTCGCGCTCCGTCGACGCGGCGCAGCTGCTCAAGCCGCTGCTGCGCGCGGGCGATGTGCTCGTCGACGCCCCGCTCGAAGCGCTCGACGCTCGGATGGTCGGCCCAGAGGGGCGGCTGTACCGAGAGGGTCGCTGCATGGGCGGCCGTCAGCGCGAGGCTCAGGCCGAACGCGAGGCCGGCAAAGTGCAGTCGTTGGGTCATGGGCGGGCTCCGATAGGCGCGGCCGGCGAGCGGCGCGGAACCGGCCGTCGCGTGCGTAGCCGGGTGCGGCGAGGGCGGGCTACTTGGGCGGCGCGTCGCCGCTGAATCGGACCGGGGTCGCGCCGATGACGGTCCCGACCGTGGCCTGCTCGCTGACGAACAGCTGTACGTCGCGCTCGAACTTGAGCTCACCGTCGACGCGCGCGCCGGGTCCGATCACGATGCGCGGTAAGTCCGCGACGAAGGAGATCCCGGACGGTCTCTGCACGAGCAGTCCGCCGTCGACGCGCGAAGGACCCTGGATCGTCACGTTGCCGGCGACCGTGCCGATGCGTCCGCCGACGTGCGCGCCCTGCAGTTCGATACTGCCCGACACGTTGCGCACGCCCCCGGAGACATCCGCGCCCTCGCGCAGGCTGAGTCCGCCATTGACGGCGACGACGTCGCCCGCGACGTGGGCGCCGGCCTCGAGCGTGATATCCCCATTGACGGTCTTCGCGCTCGCTGCGCTGGCGCGCGCGCCGAGCTGGATCGAGCCATTGACGGTCGCCGCGTTGCTGACCTTCGCGTCGGCGTCCACGTGGATGCTGCCATTGACCGTTTCGGCACTGCCGAGCGGCTGCGTTGCGGCGATGTGCACGCTGCCGTTGACCCGGTGCGAGGCGTCGCCCCCCGGGGCATCGCAGGCGCCGAGCGTCAGGAGCAGCGGCAGCGCGAGCAGGGCTGCGAGGCCGACGCGCGCCCGCGTCGGGTCGCGCTGGATGCGGGTGTTCGAGTTCATGCGGCCTCCCGGGGCGCAGCGAGTCCGCTACTGTAAGCCCGGCGGTGCCCGGATGCACCCGCCATCGCGCACTGCGCCGGGGCGGTGTCGCTCCACCCCGGCGCGGGCGCCCGCTCCGGCGCGCGGGCCGCGGCGTTTCGCCGCCGCCACGGCCGTCGCCGCTGCCAGCGCGCCGCCAAGCAGTGCGCCCGCAATGAGCGCGCGAATGATCGCATGTACCACGAGGGCCTCCTTCGGCACGAGATCTGAGAAGGGCGGGGTTGCGATCGCCGCAGCGGGCCGGCGGGAGGCGAACGCTACGCGCGGATCGTTACGAGGAAGTGGATGCGGCGTCCGCGGCCGGCGCGCGGCCCGCGGCGCAGGATGCGCCCGGTACAGGTCTCAGTGGCGCACGTTTCGCGCGCGGCACGGGTCCCGCCACGCCACCAGCAGCAGCGCCAGCAGGCTGGAGTGGAACAGCAGCGCCGCGGCTGCGAGGTGTGACAGCGATCCGACCAGGCAGGCCGCGCTCCACAGCGCCCAGACCGACATCCCGTAGGCGGCGGTGACGGCCGTGGACACGGGTCGCCCGAAACGCCACAGGACGGCGCCGAGGGCCGCGACGGCGGTCATGCCCTTGATCAGCGCCATTCCGTGGAGCAGGCGGACGAGATCG
The DNA here is from genome assembly GCA_018241545.1 of Pseudomonadota bacterium. Classification (GTDB taxonomy): domain Bacteria; phylum Pseudomonadota; class Gammaproteobacteria; order Steroidobacterales; family Steroidobacteraceae; genus CAIKZZ01. The sequence continues at coordinate 13,549 of JAFEDP010000006.1, read as the reverse complement.
GGGTCGCGAGCCACGGCTGCGTCGTCATGCGGCAGCGCCGCAATGATCAGCGGAACAAGCGCGGCACCGCCCAGCAGCGCCGCGCGTCGCCAGGTCGAGGCCCGCAGCCCGTCGACGGCTACACCATCGGGTTCGGCATGCGCGGTCATCGTGGCGGTCTCGCTGGATCTCGCTGACGCCGGGGCGTCCGGCGCGTTGACTGATCGTGCCGTGGCCGCTGCCTGCTCGGCAAGCAGACGCCGCCTACTCGCGTTCGCCCCGCTGCGGGACGATGCCGTAGGGCTCCACGAGCGCCCAGACGTGCGCGGGCACCATGTGGCGCATGCGCGCGGGCTGCTCGCGGCGCAGATGCAGCACGGTCTCGGCAGCCTTCATCTCGACGCGCGTCCGCGCGAACTCCAGGCCGCGCGGACCGATGCGCGGCATCAGCCACCCGACCAGCGGCCGCAGCCAGCCCGGCATCCGGCGCAGTGGCAGGCCACCGGCTGCCCGGCGGACGTTCTCGATGAACCCCCGGACGTGGGCCGCCCGTCGCCCGGCCGTGCCGGGGGCTTCGCACTGGATCTCCGGCCCCAGCAGGTCGAGCAATTCCTCGCCACGTGCGTTGCGAACGATCAGCCACTGGCGGCCCTCGCCGCCCATGTAGCCGATCGTGATGTCGGCCAGTACGTTGGTGTAGTCGACACAGGTGCGGCAGGTCAGCGGGAAGAAGTCCGCAGGCAGTCGCGAGATGGGCAGCTGCAGGAACGGGATCGAGCGCACGCGTCCGTCGGTGTAGCGGACCTCCGCGTGAAAGTCGGCGCGGAACTCGAGATAGGTGATGGAGGCCGGATCGTCGTCGAGCAGCGCGAGGAATTCGAGGAAGCGCTCGGTCGTGGTGTTGTCGGAGCACGGCGTGCCGATGACGTAGAGGCGGTCAAAGCCGAGTTCCGCCTCGAGAGCGCGCAGCGCGTAGACCTGGCAGGGAATGCCGATCACGGCGAGCCGCCGCACTCCCTGCTGCCGCGCCGGTTCGAGCAGCGCGAGCAGGGGCGCGTAGCCCATGCGCATGCCGCGTGCGGCCGCCATGTCCGCTGCGCGAGTGATCAGCGCCGGGCGCGGACGCCACGGATCGCCGGGCGTCGCCGTCATTGTCAGCACCGCGTCGACCGCGCCGGTTTCGAGCAGCCGCTCGCCGATGCGCGTCGTGATTCCGGTCCACTGCGCGCCGCTGCGGGGTTCCGCCAGCCGCGCGCGCACCATGCGGCGGAACGGGCCGAAGTGCAGCTCGTCGGGCCGCGCGGGGTCGCGCTCCCGGCCGTGGACCTGCCGCTCGAGGGCCGGGTAATCGGGGGCGATGAACTGGCACGCGCGGCCACAGCGGCGCGGGTCGGAGCTGCGCGAGAGGCCGCAGTCGGTGCACAGGCTGCGCCACGGTGCGGCGCCCGTCAGCGGCGCGCCCGGCGGAGTGGCCTCGGGGCTGGGTGGCATCCCCGACATTCTAGGGCAGCTGGTGTCCGGACGCCCTGTCGCCGACCGGCAGCGGCCGGCGCCGCATGGAGGGGTGGGGAACCGATTTGCTACGATGACGCGCAGCCGGCGCGTGCCGGCCGGCTTTGATCACGCAGCGCCGCTAGGGCCGCGGTGACTGATGCGGATTTCAAACGCGCCGTCCTCGCGTGCGGTCTCGGCCCACCGAAAGCCGTTGCGCTGCAGGACCCGGTACAACGGCTGGGGGCGCACATTGAGGATTAGGACCAGCTCGTCACCAATGGCCAAGGTATCCAGCGCCGCCATCGTCAGCTCGAATGGTTCCGGGGGCGGCAGGCCGCGTCCGTCGATCGTCTGGGGCATCGCGCGCTCCGCTGTCAGCGAGATTCGGTGGTGGGTTGCGTCGCCATTGTGCATGAGGCACGGTCGGACGGGACTGTACGCGGGGTTGGTCGCCGCCGGCATTGACGCCGGTCAAGCGGGCCCTCCGATCCGGGCCCCGCTGGCGCTGTCCGACGGGTGCGGCCGTCCATGAGCGCGCCACCATCCGGACCGTCGGGAGCGGCCCGCATCGTCGCGCGCCTGCCGCTCTTCCAGGAGCTGAACGACGATCAGCTGAGCGGGGTCGTCGCCGCGTCGCGCGAGATCCGGCTCGCCAAGGGCGCGATGCTGTTCCAGAAGGGCGATCGCGCGCGTGGCTTCTTCGTGATCATGAGCGGTCAGGTGAAGCTGGCCTTCCCGTCGCTGCAGGGTTCGGAGAAGGTCGTGGAGATCCTCGGGCCTGGTCAGAGCTTCGGCGAGGCGCTGATGTTCATGGACCGGCCCTATCCGGTGTTCGCCGAGGCGGTCGTCGACGCCGTCCTCCTCGAGATTCCGCAGCGGCCCGTGGTCGAACTGCTGGACAGCGATCCGGCATTCGCTCGCGCGATGCTGGCCGGGCTCGCCAAGCGCCTGCACGGGCTTGTCCAGGACGTCGAGTCCTACACGACTCGGTCCAGCGCTCAGCGACTGATCGGATACCTGCTGCAGCAGGCGGCGGACGTGGCCGACGGTGCAGTGACGATCACGCTGCCGGCGTCCAAGGCCGTGGTCGCTTCGCGGCTCAACCTCACGCCCGAGACCCTGTCGCGCGTGTTCCACGAGCTGACCGAGCACGGGCTGCTCGAGGTCCGCGGCCGCGAGATCGTCGTGCCGGACATTGCAGCGCTGCGGACTTTCGAGGGCTGAAAAGCCCCATCGGCGGCGACTCCCTGCGCGGACCCGCCGCGCGTACACTACCGGCCCCCTCGCCACCGGAGACACCCATGCGTGCCATCGTGCTTGCGCTCGTCGGAATCGGGATCGGACTCGCCGTCAATGCGCGTGCCGCCGAGGGATTCGGGCCGGCAGCGGTGGCGGCAGAGGCCCGGGTCTTCAGGCTCGGCAAGCTCGAGCTTGTCGCGCTGCACGATGCGCAGTTCGTCGCGCCCAATGACGCCAAGGTCTTCGGCGTCGACGTCGGTGCGCCGGCGGTCGCTGATCTGCTCAAGTCGCGCGGGCTCGCCGACGATCGCGTGACCCTCAGCGTAAATGCCCTGCTCGTGAAGACGGCGGGACGCGTCGTGCTGCTCGACAGCGGTCTCGGGCCGAAGGCGCACGGATCGCTGCAGGCGAGCCTGCAGTCGGCCGGAATCGCACCCGAGACCGTCACGGACGTCGTGATCACCCACACGCATGGCGACCACGTGGGCGGCCTGGTCGATGCCGACGGCAAGCTCGCGTTTCCCAAGGCCACCATCCGCATGTCTGCGCCCGAGTGGGAGTGGATGAAGTCGCAGCCGACGGCCGCCGAGCTCGTCAAGGCGATCACGCCGCGCGTGATCACGTTTGCGCCCGGCAAGCCGATAGCGCCCGGCATCACACCGGTTGCGCTGGATGGGCACACGCCCGGCCACATGGGCTACGAGATCGTCTCCGGCAAGCAGCGCTTGCTGGACATCGGCGATCTGGCGCACAGCTCGGTGGTGTCGCTCGCGAAGCCGGCCTGGACGATGGGTTTCGACAGCGATGCCGTCAAGGCGAAGGCGACGCGCCAGTCGACGCTGGCGCGTCTGGCGGCCAGCGGCGAGCTCGTGTTCGCGCCGCACTTCCCGTTCCCCGGCGTCGGGCACGTCGCCGCCGCCGGCGCAGGGTTCGACTGGAAGCCGGGCGTTCCCTAGCCGCACCGAGGCCGCGCACGGCCGACGCGCTCGGCGAGCGGCGCGACGGCGGCGACCGGCATGGACCGGTCGCCGCCGCCGTCAGCGGGTGTCAGTGCGCCTTGCCGCGGTGCAGCTCGCCGCTGTCGTAGACGACACGCCCGCCGACGACGGTGCGCAGCACCTTGGTCTGCGCAATGTCGTCCGCCGGCACCTCCAGCACGTTGCGATCGAGCACGATGAAGTCGGCGAACTTGCCGGTCTCGATGGATCCAGTGACGTCGTCCTGGCGCAACTCGTAGGACGCGTTCATCGTGATGGCGCGCAACGCCGCCGCGCGGCTGAGGCCGGGATCCTTGCCGAGGCGGCCCGCGTGCGCCGGCGTCGCGCCCGGCGCCGCGGTGCGCGTCACGGCGACCTTGAGTGCAAACCACTCGTCCAGCGGATCGACCGGCCAGTCGCTGCCGAAGGCCACGCGCGCTCCCTTCTCGGCGAGGAAGCCGGCGGGCTCGATCAGGTCGTGGCGCCTTGCGCCCAGGGTATCGCGCGCACCCTCGATCGTGTCGGCGGCGGGCTTGCCCCACTGGAAGGACAGCACCGGCACCGCGTCGAGCTCCTTGAAGCGCGGGTAATCGGCCGGGTCGACGAGCTCGCAGTGCGCGAGCCCGGTGCGGATCTCGCGGCCCGGCAGGGCCGCGCGCATCGCCTGAATGCCGTCGAGCGTGGCGCGGACGGCAAGGTCGCCGTCGGTATGCAGGTGCGGATCGATGCCCTGACTCGCGAGTCCGATCAGAATCTCGCGCAGGATGGCGGCGGGGAAGTAGACGGCCGGTCCGCCCTTCGCTGACGGCTCGAAGCGCGGCGCGTCCGGCGTCCCGTGGTTCTCGAGATAGGGCTCGATCAGCGCACCGGTGTTGGCCGGCGCCGTGATGACCCCGTCCATGAACAGCTTCACGTTGCGCACCGTGATCGACGGCCGCGCCCGAAGCGGGCCCTGGTCGTACGTGCGGGCGATCTGCACGACCCGTGCCACCTCGCGGCGGGCGGCCGCCGCGTCGGGCGTGTCGCCCGGTGCGATCGGCGGCGCGAAGTGTGCGCGCACCGTCAGGGCCCCGGACCGGGCGAGCGCGGTGAAGGCCTCGATGTCGCTCGCCGGCGCAACGGCGTCGAGGAACGTGGTGACGCCCTGTCGGCGAAGCGCGTCGAGCGCTGCCCGGGCTGCCGCGAGGTTGTCCGCCGGCGTGGGCTTCGGCAGCAGCGCCGAGATCGCCTCCTGCGCGGAGTCCTCGAGCATGCCCGTCGGCTCGCCGTGCGCGTCGCGCTCGATCCTGCCGCCCACCGGGTCCGGCGTGCCGGCGCCGAACTTGGCCAGGGCCAGCGCACGCGAATTCACGAGGCTGCTGTGCCCGAAGGAATCGTGCACGATGATCGGCCGCTGCGTGTGCAGCGCGTCGAGGGTCGCACGGGTCACGGCGACGCCGGCCGGACGCATGTCGTAGCGGAACCAGTTGCTTGCCTCGAGCCACGCATCTGGCTCGTCCTTGCGGTGGGCATCCAGGCAGGCCTGGAGGCGGGCCTGGAACTCCGGCACCGTGAACGACCGGTACTCGAGGTTGCAGGCGACGAGCCGCTGCCCGCCCTCGAGCGGATGCATGTGCCCGTCCACGAGCCCGGGCATCAGCATGCGCCCGCCGAGGTCGACGACGTGCGTGGCCTTGCCGGTCAGGGCCCGTGCCCCGTCGTCGTCGCCGACGTAAACGATCTTTCCGCCCCGCACCGCCACCGCATGCGCAATGGAGTCGTGAGCGTCCACCGTGTAAATGACGCCGTTGCGGTAAACGGTGTCGGCCGGCGGGGCGGCGGCCGCCGCCAGCGCGCTGGCCACGAGGGCGGCGCCCGCGCACGCGCGCGCCAGCTGACGCGGCCATGGCCGCAGCCGCTCAAGCAGTGTCGGAGGAATCGTGAGCACGCGCACTCTCCGTTGCTGTGGTTGAAGCGGGCGCCTGCGTGGCCACCGGCGACGGCCGCGCGTGGCAACGGTACCCGCCCACGCAGCTTACCGCGCCCGGCCGTCCCGCGCTCCTCGGCGCGATCCGCGGGCGGCAGACCGCGCTCCCTGGATCAGCCGGCGCCGGCCAGCGCCTGCTCGGCGCGGGATTCACGGTGGCAGACCACGCAGCCGCCGGCGGGTCCGCGTCGGGCTTCGATGGCGGCTCCGCGATGGCAGGAGAGGCAGAAGTCGTGAAAGCGCGCCTCGGCACCGACCGCGATATGCGCGCGTGCGCTCCGGTGGCAATGCAGGCACGTGTCGAATCCCCGCTGGTCCACGTAGTTGTGGTGGCAGCGCACGCAATTGACCGCGGTGTGGCGTGCGTGGGGAAAGCTCAGCGGCAGCAGGGGCGGGCGCTCGAGCAGGGGCTCGCGCAGCGCGAGCGCGCCGCGTCCGGGCACCGCGGCGAGCATGCCGGTCGCGGCGAGCGCGGCAACGGCTGCCACTCGGCGCGAGTGCCGGCCGAATGCCGATGCTTCGGCCCAGCCTTCGTTACGGGCGCCGATGTCGCCCGGGCGTCGGGCCCGGAAGAGCATCGCGGTCGCGGCCACGGCGGTCGCGGCGAACAGCAGACGGCCCGCCAGCCCGTGGGCGTAGCGGCCCGACACGACGACGTGCATCGTGGCCAGTCCGAGCACGGTGCACGCCACCCCGACGTGCAGTGCCTGGAACACGCGATGGTCGGCGAACAGACGGCGTCGGCCGCGCGCATAGGCGCTCGCGCATAGCACGGCGAGTAGCACCATGGCCGCGATGGCCGCGAGCTGGTGGGCGGGCGCGGCCGCGCTCAGGTAGCTGCGTGTCGGCGGCTCGGCCAGCAGCAGGATGGCGGCATGGACGGCAGCGAGTGCCAGCGCGGACCAGCCGATCCACGCGTGGCGCGCAACCGTCAGCAGCATCGGCGGAGACGCGCGGCGCGGCCGCACCGGCGCCGCGCTCAGCAGCAGGCAGCCGATCAGGGCACCGAGGCCCGCGAGCTGTGCGAGATCCCACGCAGGCCCCACCCAGGCGGCCGCCGCCGCAACCGCCGCGCAGGCGAGCGCTGCGCCGCCGGCGGCTGCGTACCACGGATCCACCCTCACCGCGCGGTGACCCGCGCGTCGCGGCGGACACGCGCCGCGCGCTGGCGCCCGGCCGCGCGGCGGCCCGCCGCCGCGATTCGATCGCCACGGTCACTCATCGGCGCTGATGCCCGCCGGCGGGATCTCCAGGTAGCAGCTCTCCGGATACGTACGGATACCCGGCACCTCGCCCGAGAGGTGGGCAGACTGCATGGCCTCCCAGTACGCCGTCGTCAGCAGGTCGCCATGCTCATCGCGGAATGCACGACGCAGGGTCCGGTCCGCGACGCGCAGCCCCGCCTCGATCTCCTCCGGCAGGAAGACCGAACCCGACTCGAAGTACCAGTCGGGGATGCCCTCCTCGCCGTCGACGCGGTCGGCGTTGGTCCGGACCTTGACGTCAGTCAGCGCCTCGACGGCATCGAAGTCGTACAGGTACACCTTGAGGTAGCGCGTGACGCCGTAGTTGCGCACGTCGAAGTCGCGGTTGAACACATTGGCGGCGGCATTGTTCTTGATGCAGTGCCCGAGGTTGCTGACCGCCCGCAGCGCCTTGTCGGGCGCGGCCGCCTGCAGGTAGACGTTCAACGGCATCAGCGTCCGCTGTACGACGAGGTAGCGGAAGACCACGGCCTCTCCCTGAATGCGCACCGCATTGCCCGCGGCGCCGACCAGTTCGTCCAGCAGGGCCGGGTCGAACCAGGAGCGCTCGAGCTTGACGTTGTAGTAGAGCGTGTTGTCGAGCATGCTCCCCGTGCGATTGATCTCGTGCACGCGCCGGTACTTCTCCAGCACGGCCTCGGCACCCGCGAAGCTGTCCCACTTGTAGCCGGCCGTTGGCCGGTCGCGGATCACCTTGAGGACGTATGACAGGCACGGCGCGCTGAAGGCGACCACGACGGTCCCGGGGGAGCCGGGCGGCGTATTGAGCTTCTCGCCGGTCCGCGCCAGCTGCTGCGTGATCTCGCCCATGACCGCGACCTTGCTGACGTGGTGGAAGCCGATCGTGGAGTACTGCAGACCGAGCGGCCGGCGCGGCATGATCGTGTACAGGAATTCGGCGATTTCGTGGTAGTGGAGGTTCGTGACCTGGAACGCCGCCTGCGTCGAGCTAAAGAGGTTGTGGACGTGGGGAATCGTCAGCAGCACGGCACGCGTGACCAGCCCTTCGCGGGCGTTCTGCAGCGCGATGACCAGCGGCCGGAGGCGACCATCGTTGAGCTCGATCCGGCCGACCAGATAGGCGCCGCGATTGCGGAAGAAGCAGCCGCGCACCATCTCGACGCGTCGCGGCACGCGGTCTGGCTCCGCCGCGAGGAAGTCGTTGACCCGCATGCAGATGCGCGTTGCGTCCGCCGCTCGGTCTCTGAATGGGATCGCGAGGTCGCCGGCCTCGAGCAGGGCCTCGACGTCCGCCACCGACAGCGCGCCGCGGCAATCGCGCTGGAGGAACACGGCGTCGCGCGCGACCGACGGGCGCCCGACGCCACCGAAGCCGTAATCGACTGGGCGCCAGTCGCCGCGATGTACGCGTCGAATGACCGAATGGAGGTACGCGACGGCGAGGTCGGCCTCGTAGCGACCCGCCGCGCGCGGCTCGTAGCGCGACTGGACCAGGCTCCACAGGGGCTCGTCCTCGCCGAGCGGCGGCAGCGACTCGCGGATCTCGTCGGCCAGCCCGTGCACATGGGTGTTGTAGAGCCCGAGCCGCCGGCGCGCGTGCGCGACGGCGGCGGCGTGGTCACGGTCCTCGAAGCAGGACTTGGCGAGCCACGTCAGGCGCCGGAACTCGTCGTAGAAGCGTTCGAAGGAGTCGAATATCCAGCCGCAGGTCGCGTCGGCGCGCGTCTGGTCGCAGCGTGCCGCAGTCAGGCGCGCCCGGTAGTGATCGGCGGTCGTCGGGATCGCCTCGTTCAAGGTCGCGCCGTACCCCGTTGCGGGCCTGGCCGGGGGCCGGTCCGCGCTTCCTATGGATGCTGCCGGGGCGTGCCCCGGCGGCCTGCGAGCTTCATTCTAGACTGGCCGCATGCGCCGTACGGCTCTCGGTGCGGCCGCCTCGCCCGGGTGGCAGGCCGTTGCTAAGATCCCGGCCGCCGGTGCGCGACTGCGACGCCGGCGTTCCGCTCGTGCACACCGGAAGGAACCCGCCCATGCGCAACACCCCGACCCCGCTTGGCTCCGGCAGCTGCGAACGATCCGGGCGCATCCGGCGCCGCCGGCTGGTCGGCCCACTGGCTACCGTGCTGCTGTTGCCGCTCGTCGGGATCGCGCACGCCGGTGCACTGGACGCACTCAGCACGCGTGACACCTCCGCCGGGCTCAAGGCGGCGTTGTCTCAGGGAATCGACAAGGCGGTCGGTCAGCTGGGGGCGACGGACGGCTTCCTCAAGAATCCGAAGGTGACGATTCCGCTGCCGCGCGGTCTCGACAAGGCGGAGGGAGCGCTGCGCCTGCTCGGCATGGGTGGCGACGCCGATGCGCTGCGTGAGGCCATGAACCATGCCGCCGAGACCGCCGTCAGTCAGTCGGCGCCGACGTTCAAGAAGGCCCTCAAGGGCATGACGGTCTCCGACGCCAAGGGCATCCTGACGGGTGGTGAGACGTCGGCGACGGAGTACTTCCGCCACGCGACCACGGACGAGCTCAAAACGAAGTTCCGCCCGGTGGTCGCCAAGGCGACCGCCAATCTCAAGCTCGGCGCGCTCTACAATCGCTACGCCGGCAAGGCAGCCGAGCTCGGGCTCATCGATGCCGCGGACGCCGACATGAACGAGTACGTCACCGAGCGCGCGCTAGACGGCCTGTTCAGCGTCATCGCGGACGAGGAGCGCGCGATCCGCCGCGACCCGCTCGGGCAGGGCAGCGCGCTGATCAAGAAGGTCTTCGGCTCGCTCTGACGCCCGTCTCGCCCGCCACGCGGCGCTCAACCCGGGCGCGGCGGCCGCGCCGGGGGCGTGGCGGCGCGCGGCGCCGCTGCTGGCGGACGCGGTCTCGGTAGCGGCGCGCGCGGCGAAGGCGCGGGTGTCGCCACCTGCGCCTCCAGTGACACCAGGCAGCGGCGCGCCTCGCGCGGAGCGAGCGCTCCGACGTGCACGACCTTGCGGGCGATCTCGGCGCCGCGCTCGTCGAAGAGCGCGACGATGAGGTTGTACTCCCAGATCGCGATGTCCTGATCGTTGGCGAATTGGCCCTCGAGACGGAAGACCGTCGACGAGGACGATTCGCCCTGGCGGGGCGCTGCGCCGAATCGCAGGTGGTGATGGCACCCCGGGCAGACGTCAGCGCTCTCGAGGATCGTCGACTTGCAGTGCGGACAGACCCGGGTCCTCCCGGGCTCGCCCGGACGCACCGGCGTCATCCCTTCGCGAGCGTGGCCGCGGTTGCGCCACCGGACGACGAGGACTTGTCTCCCCAGCCGAATTCGACCTGTCCCCGCATCCGCGAGCCGCCGGCGACAACCAGTGATCCCGCCTTCAGGTCGCCATTCAATACGCCAGTCTGCTGCAGCTCGACTCGCTCGGCTCCCTCGATGTTCCCGTCGAGCGTTCCGGCAACGATGACCTGCTTGGCTCGCACCTGACCCGCGACCTGCGCGCCGGCCTCGATCGTCAGATTGCCCTGGACGTGAATGTCGCCCTTGAAGCGTCCGGCGATGCGCAGGTGCCCGACGCCCTCGACCTTGCCTTCGAGCGTGAGCTCCGGTCCGATCATCGATTCGCGCACGTCGGCGCGCGGCGCTGAGTGCGCCGGGCCGGGATGAGTTGCAGCTGAATGCGCCGGCGTGGGCTGGGCGGCGGCCGGCGGGACATCGGCACGCGTCTCGCTGCGGCTCTCCATGGGGCGCGGCTCCGCGGGCCGCTCCACCGCGCGTCGCACCGGCTCCGCGGGTTCGCGCTCCGGCTGACGCGGAACGGACGGCGCCGGGGCGGGCTGGCCGTCTCGGGTACCGGGAACCATGTCTCTGAAGAACGCCATGTCGTCTCCTCCACGCGGTCAGTGAGTCCCGACGATAGCGTCGGCACGCGGCCCGCGGGCGGCGGATTGCGTCGCCAATCGGTGACAGCACGACGGTCGCGCGGTCGATTCCACCAGCCCCGGCGCCTCAGCCCGCGCATTGGTGCCGCGACGGGAGTCGCGCGACGCCGGTCAGCGAGGCCCAGGCGAAGTCGAGCCGTCCGGCGCCCGCGAGCGAGTCGATCTCGCCGCCGCATCGTTGCGCGGGTCGCCGCGAGCGTCGCGCTCGCGGGAGCGCGCGGCCGGCAGATTCTTAAGAATCTCCGCCTCCATCCGGTCGAGCTGATGCTCGCCGCGGTAGCGCGCGAGGACGACTCCGTCGGGACCCATCAGAATCGCGAGCGGCAGCCCCAGCACGCCGCCGAACTGTGCGCCGAGCGGCCCGTCGGCGAGGACGGTCGGGTACGGCAGCCGCGCGTGCCGCGCGAAGCGCTGGGCGGTGGCCGCGTCGTCGTCCATGGAAACACCGATGATCTGCAGTCCGCGTGCGCCGTACTCCCGTTGCCAGGCGGCGAGCCGCGGCGCCTCGCGCCGGCACGGCTCGCACCACGAGGCCCAGAACGCGACGAGCACGAGCTTGCCGCGCAGATCGGCGAGCGCCACGCGGCGACCGGACAGGTCGGAGCGCGTGAAGTCCGGGCGCGGTGAGTCGGTCGCGACCTGCGCGCCGCGCGTGTCCCATGCCGCGGCCAGCAGCGCCAGCGCCGCAACGAGGTGCACGATCGTGGCGCGGCGTGACACGGATGCGGCGCCTGGGTGACGGGTCGGGGGGCCTACTCGCCGGTCGCGACCGGGTACCCCTTGTCTGCCCAGTTCGCACCGAAGTCCTGGTCGACGTGCAGGACGCGCACGTGCGTGAAGCCGAGCGTCCGCAGCTGGTCGTAGGCGGCCGCGACGTTCGGGCAGCGTGTCCACGGGCAGCATCCGCAGTAGATGACGATGGATTGGTCCTTGGGCGTCTTTGCCAGCTTCTCGCGCAGCAGCTGCAGTCCCGCATCCTGGCTAGTGGGCCCGGCGTACACCGAGCCCGGGATGTGGCCCTGCACGTACAGCGAGCGGAAGCCCACGTGGACGAGAAGCGGCCGGGGGCCGCTCGTCGAGCCGAGCTCGTGCGCGAGCTCCGCCGGTTCCACGAGTGCCGCGGCCGCGATCGTGCTGGCCGGCTTTGGTGGCGCTGCGCCCTGGGCCGGGCCCGGGGAGGCGAGGCAGGCAGCGATCATCAGTGGTGCGAGCAAACGCCATCGGTACGACATGGGGCCTCCTGCGCCGGGCGCAGCCAGCGAACGCCCACGTCTACGTCGGGGCGCCCCGTCTGTCAACCGTGCGGGCCTGCCCCGGCTAGCCGGCGGCCACCAGCGCCGGCGCGCCGCTCGGATCCAGCTGGCCGGCGACGAGCTCGGCGATGTCCCGTACCTGGACCTGTTCGTCCCGACCGAGCGCCTTCAGGCCGTCGCCGAGCATGACCGCGCAGTACGGGCAACCGGTCGCGATGACGTCCGGCGCGGTCGCCAGCACCTGTTCGGTGCGCAGGACGTTGATGCGCGAGCCGAGCGTCTCCTCCATCCACATGCGGGCGCCACCGGCGCCGCAGCACATCGCGCGCTCGCGATGCAGCTCCGCCTCCAGCGGCGCGCGTCCCGTCAGCGCCCGGATGACCTGGCGCGGCGCCTCGAACTCGCCGTTGTGGCGCCCGAGGTAGCACGGGTCGTGGATCGCGATCCGGCGCGCCTCCGGACGCAGGCGCAGCCGCCCCCCGGCGACGAGTGCCGCGAGCAGCTGTGAGTGGTGCACGACCTCCCAGTGCCCGCCCAAGGCCGGGTAGTCGTTGCGCAGCGAATTGAACGCATGGGGATCGCAGGTGACGATGCGCGTGACCCCGAGTTCGCCGAAGGTCTCGATGAGCTTCGCCGCGAGCTCGCGGAACAGCATCTCGTTGCCGGCGCGGCGCACGCATTCGCCGGTGCTCGGCTCGGCCGCGCCGAGGATCGCGACGCGCACGCCGGCCGCGCGCAGTATCGACAGGAAGGCCCGGGCGATCTTCTGACCGCGCGGGTCGAAGGATTCCGCCGAGCCGACGTAGAAGAGGTAGTCGACGGCCGCCAAGTCCCCGGCGCTGCGCGCCACGGGCACGTCCAGGCCCTGCGTCCAGTCGCCGCGCGAGTCGGCCGGCAGGCCCCAGGGATTGCCCTGCACCTCGTACGCGTGGAACACGTTCTTGAGCTCGTGCGGGAACTCGCCGTCCATCATCACGCGATGCTGCCGGAGGCGGAAGAAACGCGGCAGGTGCTCGAGCTCGATCGGGCAGGCCGCTTCGCAGTAGCCGCAGGTCGTGCAGGCCCAGAGCGATTCGTCGCTGATGACCGACGGGACCAGCGCCGGCAGCGCAGCCGTGGCCGGGGTCGCCGCGACGAGGGCCGCGCGCTGCTCGAGCAGGTGGCGCTTGAGACTGTCATTGACCTGCTTCATCGACAGCGGCTTCTGCGTCAGGAACGTCGGGCAGGCGTCCTTGCAGCGGCCGCACTCCGTGCACGTGAAGGCGTCGAGGCCTTCCTTCCACGTCAGGTCCGCCGCGCTGCGCACGCCGACCAGCACGGCCTCGGCGTCGGCGTCGTCGCTCATGAGCCGGTCGATGTCGACCGCGGGCACCGAGTTGGCCGGCTTCCCGCGCCGGAAGAACAGCGCCGGCAGCGCAGTCACGATGTGGAAGTGCTCGCCGACCGGCAGCAGCACGAGGAACGACAGCACCGTGATCATCTGCAGCCAGTACGCACCGGCGT
>JAFEDP010000069.1 GCA_018241545.1 Pseudomonadota bacterium | reverse complement strand
ACTCGATGAAGCGCGGCCGGGTCACCAGCCCCTCGATGGCGCGCACCGCGGAATTGAAGCGCTCGAGGTGCCCGACCTGCAGCACCCGCCCCGCCTCGCGCGCGACGCGGATCAGGTCCTCGGCCTCGGCCACCGTGGTCGTGACCGGCTTCTCGACCAGCACGTGCACACCGGCCTCGAGGCAGGCGCGCGCGATCGGGTGGTGCTGCGGCGTCGGGGTCGCGATCGAGACGGCGTCCACCGCGGCGAGCAGCTCGCGAAAGTCGGCGACGCCCGGGACGCCGAGCTCGGCGCTGACCGCGGCGCGCGTCGCCGGCACCGGGTCGGCGATCCCCACCAGCCGGCAGCCCGGCAGCGCCGCCCACTTCTGGGCATGGAACCGGCCCAGATACCCCGCGCCGATCACCGCGGCCCGCAATTCCCCGTCGTTCGCCATCGCCCGCTCCCCGGCCCGCCCCGGCCGGCGCCGCGGGGGTCGCGGTTGTGGCGGCGGGTGCCGCTCGCCATTATAGGCGGGCCAGTCCCGAGGCCCCCCCGATGACGACCCCGACCCCGATGGCGCCCGACGCGCGCGACGCCCCGCCCCCCCCGGCGCCCGCGGGCGACCCCGAGCGGCGCGCGCGCGTCACGCGCGAGGCCCGGTTGTTCGCCATCGTCGGCGGTTTCGGCATCCTGCTGCTGCCGCCGCTCGTGTACCTCGCGGGCAGTCTCACGCTCGGGCCCTACGAGGGCGGGCTGCCGGCCTTCCTCATCAAGCTCTACGGCGACGTCCTGCACCTGTCGCCCGCAGCGCTCGCGCTGCTGCTGGGGCCTTATGTCATCTTCCAGGCGGCGCGCCTGCTGACTCGGCCATTACGCCGGCGCCGGGGTCGGGCAAAGCCCGAACCTAGGGTGATCCCCTAAAGAATCCAGCCGGGCGGACGTTACAGGGCTCAGGACCGGCGGGCAGGCCGCCGGTCGACGTTGAGCGGTCCCCGGAGCCCTGGCATGACGCCGGAACTCGATGCCCAGTTGCGTTCGCTGGTGAACTTCCCGTCGCCGCCGGGCGTCGCCTCGCACATCATCCAGCTGGCGCAGGACCCCAACATCGAGATGGGCAAGGTCGCCAAGGCGATCGGCATGGACCCGGCGCTCGCGACCAAGGTGCTGCGCATCGCGAACTCCCCGCTGTACGCGCAGCGTCGCCGCAGCGAGAACCTGCGCCAGGCGCTGATCGTGCTGGGCCTCAATGCCACGCTGACGCTGGCCCTCAGCTTCTCGCTGGTCAAGTCGCTGCGCGGCGCCAAGCCGAACGGCGTCAACCACCCGCTGTACTGGCGCCGGGCGCTGCTGGGTGCCTCGGCGGCGCGCGCGCTCGGCGAGGCGACCGGCCAGACCCTGCTCGAGGAGCTGTTCCTCGCGGGGCTGCTGCAGGACATCGGCATGCTCGCGCTCGACAAGGCGGTGCCGGACCTGTACCGGGAGACCGCGGAGCTGCAGAAGAGCCACCGCGAGCTCGCGGCGCACGAGCGCAAGCGGATCGGCGTCGACCACGCCGACGTCGGCCAGTGGCTGATGAAGCAGTGGAACCTGCCGGAGCGCCTGTGGAGCGCGATCGGCCACTCCCACAAGCTCGACAACCGGCGCGTGCTGGACCCGGCCGACGGCTTCAACCGCTGCATCGCGATGTCGGGGCCCTTGGTGGACATCTTCGTGCTGCCCAACGACCGCAAGCCGTTCCAGGAGACGGCGCAGCAGGTCGAGCGCGTCTTCGGCCTCAATAAGGAGGAGTTCGGCCAGGTCATCCAGCGCGTGAGCTCGCTGGTGCCCGAGACCGAGGCGATCTACGAGACCGACCTGCTGGCGGACCCCGAGACCATCGTGGACCAGGCGCGCGAGGTGCTGATGATCCGCAACCTGCACGCGATGCAGGAGATCACGTCGCTGCGGGACACCGCCGACTCGCTGTCGGAGCGCGCGCGCGAGCTCGAGGAGGAGTCGCGCCGCGACCCGCTCACCGGCGTGTACAACCGCGCCTACCTCGAGCAGTACCTGCGCCAGGAATTCGAGCAGGCGAGCCGCAACGACTGGCCGCTGTCGATCGCCTTCTGCGACCTCGACGGCTTCAAGCGCGTCAACGACACCTACGGCCACCAGGCCGGCGACAAGGTGCTCAGGACCACCGCGGCGATCCTTAAGAACAGCGTGCGCCGCGTCGACGTGGTCGCGCGCTACGGCGGCGAGGAGTTCGTGCTGGTGCTGCCGGCGACCGACCGCGACATCGCGCGCACCGTGTGCGAGCGCATCGTGCAGTCGTTCCAGTCGACCCGCCACGACATCGCGCCGCAGCCGGTGTCGGTGACGGTCTCGATCGGCTACGCGACCCATGGCGGCGGCCAGCGCTTCGCGAGCGTCGAGGCGCTCGTCAAGGCGGCCGACCAGGCGCTCTATACGGCCAAGCTGCAGGGCCGCAACCGCTTCGTCCGCTACGAGGCCGGCGAGCGGGCCCCGGTCGTCCAGTTCCTCTGAGCCGACCCCGCCGGCCCGTCCGGGCCGGCACCTCGTTGGACATAATCCACGCCCGCTGCGCGCCCTGAGCGCCCCGTCACTCCGCGCCGGCACGCGGCGGCGGCAGGCTGGCCTCGACCCCTCCCCGGGGTCGCGGAGGGCCCATGCCGAGGTCGGGGCGGGACGCACTCCAGCGCGCAGGCGCCGTCACCGGCCTGCTGCTGCTCCTCTGCCCCGCGGCGGGGGCCGCACCCATGCGCCACCCCCGCTGCACGCGCGAGGACGCCCGTACGGCGGCGATCGCCGCCCGCCCGCCCGCGGTGCGACTCGCCGACGCGATCGCCACCGAGGCCCTGCGGCCCCTGCCCGCGGCCCCGGCCGCGCCGGTGGCCGACCTGGCCCCGGCCGCTGGCGGCTGGACGCCGGCCCGCTTCGCCGACCACCTTGATTACGCCACCCGGCTGCGCGCGGTGCGGCGGTTCAAGCTCGTCCCCGTCTACGACAACGCCTACGTGACGGTCTTCCTCGGCCTCGACCGCCACGGCGTCCCCGGGCTGCACCTGCAGCCGCAGGCCGGCGGGGACCTCGGCGCGCTGCTCTGGAACCGCTGATCGCCGCAGGCGCACGCCCCGGCGCGAGCAGCGGCCGGCACGGGAACGGCCGGGCCGGGCGAGGGTCGAATCGGTGGGTTACTTAGGCCAGTAGTAGGCCGCGAGCGCAGCGATGGTGAGCCAGGTGCCGGCCTGCGCGAGCCAGCGCCAGGGGCGCTGTCGCAGAACGCCGACGAAGGCGTAGCCGGAGACGAAAGCCAGCGTGAGAAACAGCAGGAAACTCCTGAGGAGCGTCGCGTATTCGCGCGCCAGCGCCGGGTGCTCGCCCGACATGGCGATGAAGACGACGATGACCATGGCGAGGCCGACGACGATCGTCACGGCCGAGCCCAGAATGATCCCCGTCAGTACCGCCAGTGGCGTCATCCGCACTCCTCCGGTGCCGGCACTTGATCCCGGCCCCCCCGGTCACTACGCTCATCCCCATGCCACGCGACGAAAGCGCGACGAACCCCTCGCCGCCGGCGCCACGCCGCCCGCTAGTCTAGCCGTCCCATGAACGACTCTCCCGTCCCCCGTCGCCCGGGCCTCGGCTCGCGCCTTGCCCTGATCCTGCCGGCACTGGCGCTGGTCGGCCTGCTGTTCACCGGCTCCTCCGCCAACCGCCCGGCCGCGGTGCCGACGACGCACGTCGCCGGTGCCGAGCTGCAGCCCAGCGAGCGCCACCGCAAGGTCGCGCGCATCGTCGCCGAGCAGATCGAGCGCTCCCACTACCGCCAGGCGATCATCGACGAGAAGATGTCGTCGCAGATCTTCGACCAGTACCTCGAGGCGCTCGACGGCAGCCGCAGCTACTTCCTGGCGAGCGACGTCGCCGAGTTCGAGCGCTACCGCGACAAGCTCGGCGAGGCGATCCGCAGCGGCAACGTCGAGCCCGCCTTCGTGATCTTCGCGCGCTTCCAGGAGCGCAACCGCGCGGCGGTCCGCGGCGCGATCGCCGACCTCGAGACCGAGCCGGACTTCACGACCAACGAGACGCTGGCCTTCGACCGCGCCAAGGCGCCGTGGCTCGCGAGCCAGGCCGACCAGGACGACCTCTGGCGGCGGCGCGTCAAGAACGACGTGCTGTCGCTGCTGCTGTCGAACAAGACCTTCCCCGAGGCGCGCGACATCCTGAAGAAGCGCTACGAGCGCGTGCTCAAGCGCATCGACCAGGTCTCCAGCGACGACGTGTTCGAGACCTTCATGAACGCGTTCGCGCACGTCTACGACCCGCACTCCAACTACTTCTCGCCGCGCTCGAGCGAGGAGTACAGCCTGCAGATGAAGCTCTCCTACGTGGGCATCGGCGCCTCGCTGCAGCTGATCGACGACCACGTGACGGTCATGAACGTCATCGAGGGCGGCCCGGCCGCGGTCAGCGGCCGCCTCAAGGTCAACGACCGCATCACCGCCGTCGGCCAGGGCAAGACCGGCGAACTCACCGACGTCGTCGGCTGGCGGCTCGACGACGTGGTGCAGCTGATCCGCGGCCCGGCCGGCACCGTCGTGCGCCTGTCGATACTGCCGGCCGGTGCCGAGCCCGGCGCCAAGGAGACGGTGCTCGAGTTCGTGCGCAACAAGGTCAACCTCGAGGCGCAGGCCGCCAAGAAGAAGGTCCGCACCGTGACCCGCGACGGCCAGGAGTTCAAGATCGGCGTCATCGACGTGCCGAGCTTCTACCAGGACTACGAGGCCAAGGTCACCGGCGAGAAGGACTACCGCTCGACCACCCGCGACGTGGCGCGCCTGATCGGCGAGCTCAAGAAGGAGAAGGTCGACGGCATCGTCATGGACCTGCGCGGCAACGGCGGCGGGCACCTGTCGGAGGCGACCAGCCTCGTCGGGCTGTTCATCCGCAAGGGCCCGGTGGTGCAGCTGCGCGAGACCGGCGGGCGCATCGAGGTGCTCGACGACCCCGAGCCGTCCGAGATCTGGGACGGACCGCTGGTGGTGCTCGTCGACCGCACCAGCGCCTCGGCCTCGGAGATCTTCTCCGCGGCGATCCAGGACTACGGCCGCGGGCTCATCATCGGCCAGCAGACCTACGGCAAGGGCACGGTGCAGAACCTCTACCCGCTCGACCGCCTCGCGCTCGGGCCGAACGCGGGCTTCGGGCAGCTGACCGTGACGATCGGCAAGTACTACCGCGTGACGGGCGACAGCGTGCAGAACCGCGGCGTGATGCCCGAGATCGCCCTGCCCTCGCTGATCAGCACGGCCGACGTCGGCGAGTCGACGCGCGAGAGCGCGCTGCCGTGGGACCGGATCCGCTCGGTCGACTTCCAGCCGGAGCACGCCCTCGCCGGCGCGCTCGAGTCGGTGGTGCGCGCCCACGACGAGCGCATGCGCAGCGACCCCGACCTCAAGGCGCTGATGGCCGACGCGGCGGCGGTCGAGCAGATGCGGCTCGAGAAGACGGTGTCGCTGAACTTCAAGGTGCGCAAGGCCGAGCGCGAGCGGCTCGACAGCGAGCGCCTCGCGCGCATCAACGCGCGCCGCGCCGCGCACGGCGAGCCAGCGCTCAAGTCGCTCGAGGACCTCAAGCCGGACGAGGAGCCCGACGCCAACCTCGGCGAGAGCTCGCAGATCGTCGTCGACCTTGGGCTCGCGCTGCACCCGGCGGGACGGCTGTCGGCGTCGGCGACGCCCGCGCGCTGAGGTACTCGCCGCCGCGCCTCAGCGCAGCAGCACCTGGTAGACGTCCCAGAAGTCGTCCAGCAGTACGTTCGGCTCGCGCACCGGCACGCCGCGGCCGGCGAACGCCGACGGCAGCGAGGCCGGATCCGGTACCGTGTCCTCGGCATGGCGGTACACCGCCGCGCTGCGCAGCGCCTCGCTGCGCGTGCGCACCTCGGCAGCCACGTCCTTCTGCGACTTGACGAGCGCGAGGCCCGCGCCGATCTCGCTCATCAGCGCCTCGCACTCGGCGCGGCTGCCGTAGTGGCTCTCGTGCACGCTCTTGGTGCGCGCCTGGCGCGCGTGCAGCGCGAGGCCGGACTCGGCGAGGCGCGCGTACAGCAGCTGCGCATAGGCGATCACCGCGCCGTTGATGGCGCGCCGGCCGTCGAGCGACAGCCCGCCGAACTCCGGCCACGGCTCCTTCTCGGCGGTGCGCTTCGCCTCGCGCATGTCCTCGTGGTAGGCGCGCGCCGTCTCGAGCCGCGTCCCGGCGCGCTGCAGCTCGTCGTTGAGGCGGCGCCGGCGAAAGTAGTTCCAGAAGCCGGTGGCGGCCGCGAGCTGCGAGCGCCGCGTCGCCGCCTCCGCCTCCTCGGCCGCGAGCGCCGCGGCGGCGGCGTCGAGCCGCTGCGCCGCGAGCTGCACCCGCGCCTGCCGGTCCTGGTGGAACTCGAGGAGCTGGCGCTTGCGCTCGCGCTCCTCCTGCTGGCGCCGCAGCTCGCCGGCGAACTGCTCGAGCTGCACGCGGCAGGCGCGCCACAGCCCGTTGAGCTGGAAGTACACGAGCGCGCCGAAGCCGAGCTCCGGGTTGCCGAGCAGCGTCTCCAGCGACTCGCGCTCGTCGAGCGCGCCTCCTGCTGCTTGAGCCGGTCGCGCAGCTGGTAGAGCTCGTCGTCGAGGCCCGCCAGCTCCTTCTTGAGCTCGGCGCGGTTCCAGTACAGCTTGAGCAGCCGCTCCTGCTCGTCGGCCGGGCGGCGGCCGCCGATCAGCGGCAGCTTGAGCGAGGTGATCTTGTCGCCGATGCTCATGGCGGGAGGGGCCGCGGCCCGCGCCGGCTCAGACCGCCGCCGCGCCGAACCGGTGGCCGCGCTCGACGCAGTACTCGAGCCACTTGTTGAGCATGACGTTGCGCGTCCAGCGCGCGCCGAGGTCGTCCGGCACGCGCACCGTGGCGCCGGCGCCGAAGGCGTGGGCCTCGGCCACGCGCGCGTCGTGGTAGACGCGCACCGCGAGGTCCGGCGCGTCCGGCCACTCGGACCCGCCGCCGAAGGCGTAGGTCAGCTGCAGCATCGTCGTGTACGGCCCGCGCTCGAGCACGGCGAGCCTGAGTTCGACGTCGTGCGCGACCCGCGAGCGGTGCTCGCCGGCGAGCGCGCGCAGGTCACCGGCCAGCCAGCCGAGCCGTATGAAGTTGCTCTCGTAGAGCGTCATCAGGCCGACGAAGCTGCCGGGACGCGCCCGCCAGGACGCCGCGCAGAGTTGGTCGCCGAGCATGGATCGAATATATCACAGCGGTTTTTCCCGGCCGGCGCGCCGCCGCGGTTTGAGAACACGCGCAAGCTCCGCGGCCCGTCCTGCGAACTGCATCACGCCCCGCTCAGGGCCGCAGGCGCCGCTCGATGCCGGTGGCGTGCATGATGCGGCTGCCGATCTCCTCGACCGAGCACAGCGTCGTGTCGAGGCACGGGATGCCGAGCCGCTGGAACAGCGCCTCGGCGGAGCGTACCTCGAAGGCCACCTGCTGCGCCGAGGCGTAGCGGCTGTTGGGGCGGCGCTCGTGCCGGATCTCGCGCAGGCGCTCGGGCCGGATCGTCAGGCCGTAGAGCTTGGCCTGGTAGCGGGCGAGCACCGCGGGCAGCTGGCCGGCCTCGAGGTCGTCCTCGGTCAGCGGGTAGTTGGCGGCGTAGATCCCGTACTGCAGCGCCATGTACAGGCAGGTCGGTGTCTTGCCGGAGCGCGACACGCCGACCAGGATCACGTCGGCCTGCGCGTACTCGCGCGTCTGCGTGCCGTCGTCGTTGGCGATGGCGAAGTTGGTGGCGTTGATGCGCGCGGTGTAGCTCGCGATGTCCGCCATGCCGTGCGCGCGGCCGGCGGCGTGCGAGCTCTTGACGCCGAGCGCCGCCTCGAGCGGCGCCAGGAAGGCGTCGAAGAAGTCGAGGAACACGCCGCGCGCGGCCTTGACCTCGTCGCGCAGCTCGTCCTTGATGAGCGTGCTGAACACGATCGGCGGCTCGCCCTCGGCGTCGGCGGTGGCGTCGATGCGCGCGCGCGCCTCGGCCGCCTTCTCGGGGGTGGCGATGAAGGGCAGCGTCACGGCCCGGAACGCCAGGCCCTCGAACTGCGTCAGCAGGCTGTGGCCCATCGTCTCGGCCGTCACGCCGGTCTGGTCGGAAACGAAAAACACGGTTCGCTTCGGCACGCGGGCACCTCCGGCGGCCGAGTGTAGCGCCGGGACCCGCCCGGTGGAGCCCCGGTCATCCGTGACGGACCGCCCACGCAGGACGACGCCGAATCCGGCACAATTCGCGGCCGGACCCCGGCCGCCTGAGGAGAGACGCGTGACTCGCTACATCGTTCCCTTCGAGCAGCTCGGGATGCACGACGTCGAGCGCGTCGGCGGCAAGAACGCGTCGATCGGCGAGATGATCGGCAACCTGGCGCGCGTCGGCGTGCGCGTGCCGGGCGGCTTCGCCACCACCGCCGATGCCTACCGCGAGTTCCTCGCGACCGGCGGCCTCGCCGGCCGCATCCAGGCCGCGCTCGCCGAGCTCGACGTGGACGACGTCGACCGCCTCGCCGCCACCGGCGCGCAGATCCGCGCCTGGATCCTGGCGACGCCGTTCCCGGCGGCGCTCGAGCGCGCCGTAATCGAGTCCTGGACGGCGATGGGCGGCGACCGGATCGCGGTTGCGGTGCGCAGCTCCGCGACCGCCGAGGACCTGCCCGAGGCCTCCTTCGCCGGCCAGCAGGAGACGTTCCTTAACGTGCGCGGGCGCGAGGCGGTGCTGCGCGCGATGCACGAGGTGTACGCGTCGCTGTTCAACGACCGCGCCATCGCCTACCGCGTGCACCAGGGCTTCGACCACGCCCAGGTGGCGCTGTCGGTCGGCATCCAGCACATGGTACGCAGCGACCTCGGCGCGAGCGGCGTCATGTTCACGCTCGACACCGACTCGGGCTTCCGCGACGTGGTGTTCATCACCGCCTCCTACGGCCTCGGCGAGACCGTGGTGCAGGGCGCCGTCAACCCGGACGAGTTCTACGTCTACAAGCCCGGCTTGCGCGCCGGCCGGCCGGCGATCCTGCGCCGCAACCTCGGCGGCAAGGCCGTCAAGATGGTCTACGCGGCCGACGGGGCGGCGGCCGACGGCCGGCGCGTCGAGACGGTGGACGTGCCGGCCGCGGACCGCGGCCGGTTCTCGATCAGCGACGCCGACGTCGAGGCGCTGGCGCGCCAGGCACTCCTGATCGAGGACCACTACCGCTGCCCGATGGACATCGAGTGGGCGCGCGACGGCAGCGACGGGCAGATCTACGTGCTGCAGGCCCGTCCCGAGACGGTGCAGAGCCGCGCCGGACGCTCGATCCAGCGCTTCACGCTCAAGAGCACGTCGAAGGTCCTGGCCTCCGGCCGCGCCATCGGCAGCCGCATCGGTACGGGGCCGGCGCGCCTGATCCGCGACGTGCGCGAGATGGCCCGCGTGCAGGAGGGCGACGTGCTGGTCGCCGACATGACCGACCCCGACTGGGAGCCGGTGATGAAGCGCGCCTCGGCGATCGTCACCAACCGCGGCGGGCGTACCTGCCACGCGGCGATCATCGCGCGCGAGCTCGGCATCCCGGCCGTGGTCGGCTGCGGCGACGCCACCGACACCATCGTCGAGGGCCGCGAGGTCACGGTCTCCTGCGCCGAGGGCGACACCGGCCACGTGTACGCCGGCCTGCTGGACTTCGAGAAGCGCCAGATCGAGCTCGACGCGCTGCCACCGCCACCGGTCAAGATCACGATGAACGTCGGCAACCCGGACCGGGCCTTCGACTTCGCCGGCATCCCCAACCACGGCGTCGGCCTCGCGCGGCTCGAGTTCATCATCAACCGCATGATCGGCGTGCACCCGCGCGCGCTGCTCGAGTTCGACCGGCTCGATCCCACGCTGCAGCAGACCATCCGCACGCAGATGGCCGGCTACCGCGACCCGGTGTCGTTCTTCGTCGACAAGCTCACCGAGGGCGTGGCGCAGATCGCCGCGGCCTTCGCACCGAACCCCGTGATCGTGCGGCTGTCCGACTTCAAGTCGAACGAGTACGCCAACCTGATCGGCGGCAAGGTCTACGAGCCGCACGAGGAGAACCCGATGCTCGGGTTCCGCGGCGCGGCGCGCTACATCGACGAGACCTTCCGACCGTGCTTCGAGCTCGAGTGCCGGGCGCTCAAGCGCGTGCGCGACGAGATGGGGCTCACCAACGTCGAGGTCATGGTGCCGTTCGTGCGCTCGCTGCGCGAGGCCGAGCAGGTGACGACGCTGCTCGCGCAGAACGGCCTCGCCCGCGGCGACAACGGGCTGCGGGTCGTGATGATGTGCGAGCTGCCGACCAACGCGCTGCTCGCCGACGAGTACCTGAAGTACTTCGACGGCATGTCGATCGGCTCCAATGACATGACGCAGCTGGTGCTCGGCCTCGACCGCGACTCGGGGATCGTGGCCAAGCTCTTCGACGAGCGCGACCCGGCCGTGAAGGCCGCGATCGCGCTCGCGATCAAGGCCTGCCGCGCGCAGGGCAAATACGTGGGCATCTGCGGCCAGGGGCCGTCGGACCACCCGGAGTTCGCGCGCTGGCTGGTCGAGCAGGGCATCGGCAGCCTGTCGCTGAACCCCGATACGGTGCTCGAGACCTGGCTGTTCCTGGCCGGCGCGCAGCGCTGAGGCCGCGGCCCCTCAGTCGAGCCGCGCGCGCGCGGACTCCCAGTTGCGCCCGTCGAAGGGCGTGACCTGCATGCCGGCGATCGTGGCCGGGTCCAGGCAGCGCGCGTGCACGCTGATCTGGTCGGGGTGCGAGCGCGGCACGTAGAACGACTTGATGCCGCAGTGGCGGCAGAACCGGTGGCGCGCGACGCCGGTGCCGAATCGGTACTCGGCGAGCGCGCCCTCCCCGGCCACGAGCCTGAAGCGCGACTGCGGCACGATCAGGTGCAGGTAGCCCGTCATGCTGCAGATCGAGCAGTTGCACTCGTAGACGTCGAGCTGCGCGGGCGCGTCGACCTCGAAGGCGACCGCGCCGCAGTGGCAGCCGCCACGGTGCGTGACGAGGCGCGCCTCGCTCATGCGCTCACTCCGCTCGCGGCGCAGGACCGCCGCGCACCGCCGTGGCTCGCTCGCTCGCGTGATGTCACGTGCCCCCCTTGCGGCCGATCATAGGCACGGCCGGCCGCGCTGTCGATCGCGCCGGCTCAGCGGCACTCGGCGCCCGCGCGCGGTTCCGCCGCCGGGGCCGCGAGCAGCGCCA
>JAFEDP010000699.1 GCA_018241545.1 Pseudomonadota bacterium | reverse complement strand
CGCAGGACCACCCGGTCGCCCGTGCCCCACAGCTCCTCGACGCTGCGCACGACGGGGGCGAACGCGGCCGCGAAGCCGTGCTCGAGGCGCACGAGCTCGGCGAGGTCCATGTGGATGCGGCCGCTCAGGTGGCCGGCGTAGCCGGGCGTGAAGAACTCGCCGAAGTCGCCCGCGAAGCCGGCGTCGGCGAAGGCGAGCCAGCGGCGCAGCAGCGCGACGTGGGCCGCCGAGCGCGCGCCCGGGCCCGGCCGCGCCGAGGCCGGCGTGCACGCGTAGCGGCGCACGTCCTGCGGACCCGGCCGGCCGAGGTTCGGGAACACCTCCGCGGCCCGCTCCACGCCCTCGAGCACGAACCCGGCGCGCTCGAGCACGCGGCTCGAGGCAAGGTGCTCCACGTGGCAATGCGCCGCGAGGCGCGCGACGCCGAGGCGCGCGGCGAGCGCGACCACGGCGCTGAGCGCCTCGCTGGCGAGCCCCCGGCCCCAGGCGTCGCGCGCCAGCACGTAGCCGGTGGTGGCGCGGTCGGCGGCCTCGAAGGCGAGCCCCGTGGAGCCGAGCAGCGCCCCGCTCGCGCGGCACTCGATCAGCAGCGGGCCGGCCGGCCAGCGCGCCCACTCCGCCTGCGCGAACTCGAGGAACGCGCGCGTGTCCGCGAGCGTGCGGTGCCGCGGCCAGGCGAGCCAGCGGGTCACCTCCGGGTCGGCCGCGTAGCGGGCGAGCACGGCCGGCGCATCGTCGGCGCGCGGCGGCCGCAGCACCAGGCGCTCGGTCTCGACCGTGACGGGTACGCGCATCGGTTCAGGCGCGGCGCCGCGGCGCGAAGCGCGGGAACGGTCCGCCGCGCGCGATCCGCGACCGCCGGCTGGCCGCGCCGTCGAACTCGCGCACGCGCGTGTGCGCCAGCGCCTCGGGCTCGAACTGCGTGGCGTTGACCGCGACCGTTCCCCGCCCCCAGGCCCGCCGGTAGCGGTAGTGCGTGACGCAGCCGCAGCGCCGGCAGCGGTAGTAGGCGCGCACGCGGTGGCGCCACGAGTAGCGCTCAAGCCCGCCGGGCGGCGCCTCGACCCGCACGGACGAGGCCGCGTAGTAGGCCCACTGCGCGCCGTAGCGGCGGCAGAGCGAGCAGTTGCAGCGCGTCACGGTGCGCGGCGCCGCGCGCACGTGCAGGCGCACGGCACCGCAATGGCAGGTGGCGACGACGGGCGCGCCGCGCGGGGCCTTGGCCCGCGCCCGCGGCGCGGGCACGGATCCGGTGCGGCTGCGCCGGGCGGATTTGCCCGCCCGCGTGGCCTGCCTGCGCCGCCCGCCCTGCTCCACGGATCCCTCCGATCGTCGCTGGCCGCGACCTCGACTATAGCGAACCCGCGGCGCTCACTTCGGGTACTCGGCGATGAGCTCGACCTCGACCACGAGCGAGGGGTCGTAGAGACGCTGCACCTGCACCCAGGTCGCCGCCGGCATCGCCGCGCCGTAG
>JAFEDP010000698.1 GCA_018241545.1 Pseudomonadota bacterium | reverse complement strand
CGCCGACGGGCGGGTCAGCGCGACCGTGCCGCGCGACGCACTGTGGCGCGCGCAGACGCCGCAGGCGTTCCGCCGCCGCCGGCTGCAGGCCGCGCTCGCGGCGAGCCCGGCCGCGACCGACGAGGCGAGCGCGGTGGAGGCGGCGGGCGGGCGGCCGCTGCTGGTCGCGGGCTCGCCCGAGAACGTCAAGGTCACGGAGCCGGCGGACCTCGCGCTCGCGGGCCGCCTCAAGGAGGGGCACGGCCCCATGAACGAGCAACGCATCGGCTTCGGCACCGACGTCCACGCCTTCGGGCCCGGCGACCACGTCTGGCTCGGTGGCGTGCGCCTCGTCCACAGCCACGGCGTGGTCGCGCATTCCGACGGCGACGTGCTGCTGCACGCGCTGTGCGACGCGCTGCTGGGCGCCGCCGGGCTCGGCGACATCGGCCAGCACTTCCCGGACTCGGACCCGCGCTACCGCGGCGCGGCGAGCACGAGCCTGCTCGCCGCGGTGCTCGCGCAGCTGCGTGCCGCGGGCTACCGCGTCGTCAACGCCGACCTGACGCTGCTCGGCGAGGCGCCGCGGATCGCCCCGCACCGCGAGGCCATCCGCGCAAGCGTCGCCGCCGCGCTCGGCGTCGAGGCCGGCCGCGTCAACCTGAAGGCCACCACCACCGAGCGCCTCGGTGCGCTCGGCCGGCGCGAGGGCCTCGCCGCGCAGGCAGCGGTGCTGATCGAGCGGCGCGGGTGAGCGCTCAGGCGGCGTGGCGGACGCTCGCGCTCGCGCCGCCCGCGGCCCACGGCGGACCGGCCGGGCAGGCGCGGCTCAAGTCGGCGCCGGAGGACTTCCAGGTCGAGGAGCAGCTCGGCTTCGCCGCCGACGGCGGCGCGGCGCACTGGCTGCTGCGCGTCGAGAAGCGCGGGCGCGACACGCTCGCGGTCGCGCGCGAGCTCGCGCGCCTCGCCGGCGCCGCGCCGCGCGATGTCGGCTTCGCCGGCCTCAAGGACCGCTGGGCGGTCGCGACCCAGTACTTCACGGTGCCGGCGCCGCGTCCGCCGCGCGTGCTCGAGGGCGCCGAGGGCGCGGGCTTTCGGGTGCTGCAGGCGCTGCCGCACGGGCGCAAGCTGCGCCGCGGCGCACTCGCCGGCAACGGCTTTCGTCTCACGCTGCGCGAGCTCGAGGCGGAGCCGGCGACGCTCGCGGCGCGCCTCGAGCGCGTCGCGGCGGCCGGCGTGCCCAACTACTTCGGCGCGCAGCGCTTCGGGCGCGACGGCGCCAACCTCGAGGCGGTCGCGGCCTGGGTGGACGGGGCGGCGCTGCCGCGCGCGCGCGAGGCGCGCGCCTTCGTGCTGTCGGCGGCGCGGGCGCTGGCCTTCAACGCCGTGCTCGCGGCGCGCGTCGCCGACGGCAGCTGGCAGCGGCTGCTGCCGGGCGAGCGGGTCAACCTCGACGGCCGCAACAGCTGGTTCGCCGCCGCCGAGATCGACGCGGCGCTC
>JAFEDP010000697.1 GCA_018241545.1 Pseudomonadota bacterium | reverse complement strand
GACCGAACATCAGCGGGAACCAGCCGCCGTGCGGGATCTTCTCGACGTTGGAGGCCATGAACACGACGTCGATGACGCCGAGCGGCACCGACAGCCCGAGCAGCCAGCGGCTGCGCCGGTCGGTGGCGCCGCGCCCGAGCAGCAGCACGTCGAGCAGCAGCGCCGTGATCAGCATCGTGCACACCACGGCGATGCCGTACGCGTCGGCCAGGTTGTCGGAGGTGCGGAATGCGAGCACGAGGCCGATGGTCGCGAGCCCGAGGATCGCGTTGACCGCCGGCACGTAGATCTGGCCGATCGACTGCGCCGAGGTCTGCGACACCTTCATGCGCGGCAGGAACCCGAGCTGCAGCGCCTGCTGGGTCATCGAGAACACGCCCGAGATCACCGCCTGCGAGGCGATGATCGTCGCGGCGGTCGCGAGCACCACCAGCGGGATCAGCAGCTGCGGCGGCGCCAGCAGGTAGAACGGGTTCTCCACTGCCTTCGGGTCCGCCAGCACCAGCGCCCCCTGGCCGAAGTAGTTGAGCGTCAGCGCCGGCCACACGAGCCCGTACCAGACGAGCCGGATCGGCCGCCGGCCGAAGTGGCCCAGGTCGGCGTACAGGGCCTCGCCGCCGGTGACGGCCAGGAACACCGCCGCGAGCACCGTGCCGGCCATTGCCGGGTGCTGGGTCAGGAAGAACGCGGCGTAGGCCGGGTTGATCGCCTTGAGCACCTCCGGGTGCTGCACGATCCTGAACGCCCCGAGCGCCGCGATCGTGACGAACCAGACCATCATGACCGGCCCGAACAGCCGGCCGATGCTGCCGGTGCCGCGCCGCTGCACGGCGAACAGCGCGAGCAGCACCACCACCGACATCGGGATCACGGCGTGCGCGAACTCGGGCTTGGCGACCTCGAGGCCCTCGATCGCCGACAGCACCGACACCGCCGGCGTGATCGTGCCGTCGCCGTAGAAGAACGCGCAGCCGGCGAGGCCGAGCGCCGCCAGGAGCTTCGGGTAGCGGGCGCGGCCCTCGGTCACGACCAGCGCGGTCAGCACCAGCACCCCGCCCTCGCCGCGGTTGTCGGCGCGCAGCACCAGCCCGACGTACTTGACCGTCACGACGAGCGTGATCGCCCAGAAGATCAGCGACAGCAGGCCGAGCACGGTCAGCGGCAGCGCCGCCAGCGGGCCGACGTCCGTCAGGCAGGTCTTGAAGGCGTACAGCGGGCTCGTGCCGATGTCGCCGAACACGACTCCGAGCGCGCCGAGCGCCAGCAGGTGCAGCGGGCCGCCGTGCGCCGGCGCCGAGCCGTAGCGCTCCAGCGGCCGCGCCCCGGCCTCCCCGCCCGCGCCGGCGCCGAAGCCGGTCGCGCCCGGGTCGGACTCGCCGCCGTCGTCCGCCGGCGGCGCCGCGGTGTCGTCGCTCATCGCTGCGTCCTCAGTGCCCGCGCGGCTCACCGTCGCCGCGCACGCGCTGGTTGATCATCTCG
>JAFEDP010000696.1 GCA_018241545.1 Pseudomonadota bacterium | reverse complement strand
GGCATGAAGTCCGCGGCGCCGAACAGCACGTAGCGGCCCTCGGGGGCAAGACGCGCGTAGCCGGGGGCGAACCAGTTGCCCAGCACCGCGTCGAGCACCACGTCGAAGCCGGTGGCGCCGAGGTGGGCGAGGGCCGCATCGAGTCGCGCGCCATAGCCGGGCTCGCGCCGCAGCACGATCTGCGCCGGGTCGAGTCCGGCGTGCGCCGCG
The DNA here is from genome assembly GCA_018241545.1 of Pseudomonadota bacterium. Lineage (GTDB taxonomy): Bacteria > Pseudomonadota > Gammaproteobacteria > Steroidobacterales > Steroidobacteraceae > CAIKZZ01. The sequence continues at coordinate 1,273 of JAFEDP010000696.1, read as the reverse complement.
AGCCAGCTGGCCTTCGGCGCGCTGCCGACCACGGCGACCGGGCGTGCGCCGAGACGCGCGAGGATCGCGAGCGCCTGCAGGCCGACGCCGCCGGCCGCCGACTGCACCAGCACGACGCTACCGGCGCGGACCGCACCGAGCGGCACCAGCCCGTACCAGGCGGTCAGCGCCTGCACCGGGAACGCCGCCGCCGCCTCGCACGTCCAGCCGGCCGGCACCGGCGCGAGGTAGCGCGCGTCGACGTTGACGCGGGTGGCGTAGCCGCCGAAGCGCGTCAGCGCGATCACCGGGGCGCCGAGCGCGGGCAGCACGCGTCCGGGGACGGGCGGGCCCAGGGCCGCGACGGTGCCGGCGACCTCGAGACCGGGCACGAAGGCGCCCGCCGGTGTCGCCGAATAGAGACCGAGGCAGGCGAAGGCGTCGGCGAAGTTCTGGCCGATCGCCTGCACCGCGACCTGCACCTCGCCCGGACCCGGCGGCGCGATCGGCTCCTCGACGAGCCGCAGGCGCTTGAGCGAGCCCGCTCGGTCGATGCGCCATGCGGCGCGGTGGCTTGGCATGGGATCATAGTACCCGCATGTCCGCCCCGAGTGCCGCCGACCCCGCCGCCGCCGACGCCGGCCAGCCCTGGCGCCGCTGGCTTGCGCCCGCGCTGTCGGTGCTGCTGTTCGTGGTGGTGGCGGCGGTGCTGCACCACGTGCTCGCGAGCTACCACCTGCGCGACGTGCTGGCGGAGCTGCGCGCGATCCCGAGCCGAGCGCTCGCCGGGGCGGCGCTGCTGACCGCGGGCAGCTACGGGATGCTCACCCTGTACGACTGGCTCGGCGTGCGCTACGTCGGCAAGCCGGTGCCGTACCCGCGCACCGCGCTCACCTCGTTCATCGCCTACGCCTTCGGCCACAACCTGAGCCTCGCGGCCTTCACCGGCGCGGCGGTGCGCTACCGGCTGTACTCGGCCGCCGGGCTGACGGCGGTGGACGTGGCCACCGTGGTGTCGATGTGCGCGCTGACGACGGCTCTCGGCGTCAGCGTGCTGGCCGGTGGCGCGCTGCTGCTGGCCGCGCCCGGCGCCGCGGCGCTGCACCTCGGCCACGGCTGGTCGCGCGGCGTCGGCGTGCTGCTGCTCGGCGGCGTCGCCGGCTACGTCGGCTGGTCGGGCGGGGCGCGCGAGCCGCTCACGATCGGCGCCTGGTCGCTGCGCCCGCCGGGCCTCGCGCTCGCCGCCGCGCAGGTCGCGGTCGCGGTCGTCGACCTGACGTTCTCGACCGGCGTC
>JAFEDP010000695.1 GCA_018241545.1 Pseudomonadota bacterium | reverse complement strand
GACCTCAAGGTGGAAGTGCAGCGTGGGCCGCGTGCGACCGCGTCCGGGCGTCTCGTGGGCGCCGTCTTCGGCGGTGCGCTGACCGGGTTCGCGGCGCGCCTCGCACGCGGCTGCACCAGTGGCGAGGGACTGGTCGGCGCGGCCCAGCTGTCTCTGGGCGCCTGGGTGTTCCTGCTGTGCATCTTCGCCGGCGGTTTCGCGACCGCCTACTTCGTGAGGAAGGAATGGATCTAGCACCCTTCGTCAAGAGCGGGCTCATCTCGGAAGCGCTGAACCTCTGGCTCGCCGTTCCGATTGGGTTCCTGTTCGGGTTCGGGCTCTACCATGCGGGCTTCACCGACAGCCGCAAGATCGCCGGCGCGTTCTACCTCAAGGACGTCGGTGTTCCGGTCGTAATGTTCTCGGCGATCGCGGCCGGGACGATCGGGCTCTGGGGACTCGGCCTCGCCGGCTTCCTCGACCTGTCCAAGGTCTACTTCCTGCCGACGTACCTGGCCCCGATGGCGGTCGGCGGACTGATCTTCGGGGTCGGCATGGCGGTCGGCGGATTCTGCCCGGGCACCGCGGTCGCCTCGATCGCGACCGGACGCGTCGACGCGATGGTATTCCTGGTGGGTTTTCTCGGCGGTTCCCTGGTGTTCGGCGATTTCTTCCCGGTGTGGGGCGATTTCTATCGCAGCGACTTCCGCGAGGCAGCGCGACTCGACCAGGTCTTCGGCAACAGCCTCGGGCTCGACGTCCTGCTGATCGTGCTCGCCGCAATTGGCGGCAGCCTGCTGATGCGCGCGGGTCAGCGCTATTTTTGGCGCACGCCGGCTGACCAGATGCTGTCCCGGGCGCAGGTCATGAAGTACGAGGCGCCCGTCGTCGCCCTGGCCGTCGCCGTGGCCGCGATCGGTGCGTTCGTGCCGACGACCAGCTTCGTGCCGTCCCGGCCCGAGCCCTACTACATTATCGAGAGGCAGGCGGGACCGCCGATCGCTGCGTCTCCGGTCGTCCGGCCGGCGACGCCCGACGTACCCGCGCAGCCGGCGGCGCCCGCCAAACGCCGCGAGGGATGCTGACCGTGAGGACCGAGTCGTGAAGCGGCGGGACTTCATCCGGCTGGGCCTCCTGGGCGCCGGCGTCGCCGGCTCCTCCTCGGTGCTCGGCGGCTGCGGTTGGCTCGCGCCGGCCGGCCGCCCGGCCCCAGGCACCGGGCACGTGGCGGTGACGCCGACCTACTGCGAGATGTGCTTCTGGAAGTGTGCCGGCTTCGTGCATCTCGAAGACGGTCAACCCTGGAAGGTGGTCGGCAACGGCTCCGACCTGCACAGCCAGGGCCGGCTCTGCACTCGCGGCACGGCCGGCCTCGGGAGCTACCAGGACCGCGACCGCCTGCGCACGCCGCTGCTGCGCACCAAGGGGGCCGATGGGCGCGACACCTTCCGCGAGGCGACGTGGGATGAGGCGCTCGACGTCGTCGCCACGCGGCTGCGCACGATC
>JAFEDP010000694.1 GCA_018241545.1 Pseudomonadota bacterium | reverse complement strand
CGAACGCGCGCCGCGCCGCGCCCGCGCGGACCCGGCGCACGGCGACGCCGGCCACGATCAGCTCGTGGACCGCGCGCAGCGGCGGCGGCAGTGTCCCGGCCTCGAACCGCCGCAGCGCCTGCTCGGCGGCGTCGAGGCGCCCGAGCAGCAGCAGCTGGCGGATCTGCAGCTGATGCGCGTGCGCCGCATTGGCGCGGTCGCCGTGCGCCTGCAGCACCTCGAGCGCGTCCTGCAGCGCGGTCGCCGGGCCGGCCAGCTCGCGCGCCGCGAGCGCGATCTCGGCCTCGGCCACCCGGCAGCGCGCCCGCGCCAGCGGCTCGCGCGGGCCGTAGGTGCGCGCCGCCTGGCGCAGCAGCGCCCGTGCGCGATCGAGGTCGCCGAGCTGCGCCATCGCGGTGCCGCGCAGCGCGAGCGCGGGCGGGTCCTCGCGCAGCCCGATCCGCTTGAGGGCGCCGAGCGGATCGCCCATCGCGAGCGCCCGCGCCGCCGCCGTGATCAGGGAGTCCAACGCAATCCCGTCACGCTTGTCACTCCCGCCCGTGCGCACGCCCTGCCTAATCTAGCTCACCCTTCATCCCGACGAGGAGCGCAACGATGGACACGCACCGCACCGCGACGCGCCCGCAGTGGCTCGCCGAACGACTCGAGCTGCTCAAGGCCGAGAAAGAACTGACGCAGCGCAGCGACGAGCTGGCCGCGCGGCGCCAGGCCCTGCCATGGGTCCGCGTCGACAAGGACTACCGCTTCGACGTCGCCGGCGGCAGCGCATCGCTCGCCGACCTGTTCCGGGGCCGCTCGCAGCTGCTCGTCTACCACTTCATGTTCGGGCCCGACTACAGCGCCGGCTGCCCCTCCTGCTCGATGATCGCCGACGGCTTCGACGGCTTCGCCGTCCACCTCGCGCACCACGACGTGATGCTGTGGGCGGTGTCGCGGGCACCGCTCGCGAAGCTGGAGGCCTACCAGCAGCGGATGGGCTGGCGCTTCCCGTGGGCCTCGTCCCGGGACAGCGACTTCAACGCCGACTTCAACGTCTCGTTCTCCGAGGCCGAACAGCAGGCCGGCGCCATCGAGTACAACTACCGCCGCGGCGGCCACGCGATGGACGCCCGGAGCGCGCCCGAGCCGGTGCGGCAGTTCGCCGCCATGTGCGGGACCGATGCGCCCACCTACACGCGCGACCGCCCCGGGCTCAGCGCCTTCGTGCTGCGGGACGGCGTGGTCTACCACACGTACTCGACCTACGCGCGCGGCCTCGATGGCCTGTGGGGCGCCTACCAGTGGCTCGACCGTGCGCCGCTCGGGCGCAACGAGGCGGGGATCTGGTGGCGCCGCCACGACGAGTACTGAGGAGCCCGCCCGTGTGCCCGATGTGCATCACGACGGCGGCGCTGTCGGTGGCCGGCGCCGGCTCCGGCGCCGGCGTGCTCGCCCTGGCGGCCCGCCGCTGGCGGGCGCTGCGCAGCGGCCTGCGCCGGCTGCGCCACGGCT
>JAFEDP010000693.1 GCA_018241545.1 Pseudomonadota bacterium | reverse complement strand
AAGGCCTTCGATCATCGCCTGATCGACAACTCGGCCCGCGAGATCGTCGAGACCGCCAAGCGCACCGGTGCGACCGTGCGCGGGCCGGTGCCGCTGCCGACGAAGATGGAGCGCTTCACGGTGCTCGTCTCGCCGCACGGCGACAAGGACGCCCGCGACCAGTACGAGATCCGCACCCACAAGCGGCTGATGGACATCCTGAATCCGACCGACAAGACGGTGGACGCGCTGATGAAGCTCGAGCTGCCGGCGGGCGTCGACGTCCAGATCAAGCTGAACTGAAGATTGAGGGGCGCTGCCCGGAACGGGCGCGCGCCTTGCGAAGACGGGTAAAGCCGACTAACATAGGCGGCTCACTTGGGCCCGCCCTCCCGGGCGCGCCGACCGAAGGTCGATCCAGACAGCCCGCCGCGGCGCCTGCCGTGACGGGTGCGGGGTCGATACCACGGTGCGGTTACTGGGACGGGTTTGAGTGTCAATGACTTACGGATGCCCCTGGCGCAGGTGACGGCCGGCCGGGGGTGGTTGCTGAGGTGCCCGCCGCCAATTGCAGCGGTGGGACGTAAAGAGGAAAGACCCAATGAGCCTGAAGCATGGCTTGGGGCTGGTCGGCCGCAAGCGCGGCATGACGCGCGTCTTCACGGACGCGGGCGAGACGGTGCCGGTCACCGTCATCGAAGCGCTGCCCAATCGCGTGACGCAGATCAAGAGCGACGACACGGACGGCTACCGCGCCGTGCAGGTGACTTTCGGCAGCCGCCGCGCCTCGCGCGTCACGAAGCCTGTTGCGGGCCACCTCGCCAAGGCCAACGTCGCGCCCGGCGAGCAGCTGCTCGAATTCCGCCTGGGAGCCAACGAGGGTGCCGACCTTAAGTCGGGCGCCGAGCTCAAGGTCGACATGTTCACCGCCGGCCAGGTGGTCGACGTGACCGGCACGACGATGGGCAAGGGCTACGCGGGCGTCATGAAGCGCCACAACTTCGCCGGTGGCATGGCCACGCACGGCGCCTCGGTCTCGCACCGCGTGCCGGGCTCGATCGGCCAGCGCCAGACCCCGGGCCGCGTGTTCCAGGGCAAGCGCATGTCCGGCCACATGGGCGTGGTGCGCCGCACGACCGAGAACCTCAAGGTGGTCGAGGTCGACGCCGAGCGCAACCTGCTGCTGGTGCGCGGCGCCGTCCCGGGCACCGAGGGCGGCACCGTGATCGTGCGCCCGTCGGTCAAGGTCAAGGGCCAGGCGCGCCGCCAGCGCGTCCAGCCGGCCAAGAAGTAAGGCTGAGGCACCCCCATGAAGCTCAAGGTCGTCAATGCAGGGGCCGGCAGCGCCGAGGTCGAGTTGGCCGACGCCACCTTCGCGCGCGAGTTCAACGAGCCCCTCGTCCACCAGGTCGTCACCGCCTACATGGCCGCCGGCCGCGCCGGCACCAAGGCCCAGAAGACCCGCGCTGAGGTCCGCGGCGGCGGACGCAAGCCGCACTCGCAGAAGGGCACG
>JAFEDP010000692.1 GCA_018241545.1 Pseudomonadota bacterium | reverse complement strand
AGCGGGGCTGGATGGACGACGTCCCCTCCTACGCCCCACCGATCCCGCTCGGCGCGGCGGTGCGCGCCTCGACCGTCGGCGTCGTGCACGCCTCCGCCGATCCCGGCTTCCGGGCCGGCGACTGGGTGGTCGGCGTCAACGCCATCGAGGAGTACTCGCGGTCCGGCACTGCGCAGGGGCTGCGCAAGATCGACGTCGGCCGGATGCCCTCGCCGAGCAACTTCCTCTCGGCGGTCGGGGCGGTGGGCCTGACCGGGTACTTCGGCCTCCTCGAGGCCGGCCGCCCGGTGGCCGGCGAGACCGTCCTCGTCAGCGGCGCCGCGGGCGCCGTCGGCTCGGTTGTCGGTCAGATCGCGAAGCTGAAGGGCTGCCGGACGATCGGCATCGCCGGCGGGCCCGACAAGTGCGCCCGCGCCCGCGATCGCTACGGCTACGACGTCGCGATCGACTATCGCGGCAAGTCCGTCGCGGGGCTCGCGGCCGAGATCGCCGCCTCGGCTCCGGACGGCGTCCACATCGTGTTCGAGAACGTCGGCGGCGACGTGCTCGACGCGGTGCTACTCAACCTTGCCATGCGCGCGCGCATCGTCCTCTGCGGGCTGATCAGCGAGTACAACAGCGATCACGGCCGCGTGGGTGCACGCAACATCTGGCAGCTGATCGTCAAACGCGCGACGATGCAGGGATTCCTGGTGCGCGACTACTCGACCCGCTTCGCGGAAGGCGGCGCGCAGATGGCCGCCTGGATGGCGGACGGGAAGCTCCACGTCGACGAGCACGTCGTCGAGGGCATCGAGCGTGCCTACGAGGCGTTCATGATGCTGTTCAGCGGCCGGAACCAGGGAAAGATGATTCTCAAGCTGTCCTGATGGGCGCCGCGGCCGCGGCGCGCACTGCCCGCGGCGGCCCGGTGTCCGGGTATGAACCATGATCCGCATGACGTGGCTGCTGCGACGACCCGCAGGGATCCCCGCGGCGGACTTCACCGCGCGCTGGCGCGACGAGCACGGTCCGCTCGTCGCCGCTCACCAGGCGCGCCTCGGGATCCTGCGTTACGTCCAGACCCATCGCGACGCGGCCTCCGCCGACGCCGAGGCCGCCGCGAGCGCGAAGCGCGGCGGCCTCGACGCGCCCTACGACGGCGTCGAGGAGTACTGGTTCGGGTCGGACGCGACCCTCGCGGCGGCCCGCGGCACCGTCGCCGGGCGCGCGGCAGAGGCCGAGATCGCCGCCCATGCGGCAACGTTCGTCGAGCGCGGCGCGTCCCCGCTCTGGCTCGGCCACGAGTTCCCGCAGATCGCGACGCAGCGCGAACGCGTCGTCGCGCGCCCGAGGACCGGCATCGTGCGCGTGCACTTCGCGATCCGCGCGCGCCCGCCGCTGTCCGCTGCCGAGGCCCGGCACTACTGGCTCACGACCCACGGCCCGCTGGTGCGCTCGCATGCCGTCGCGCGCGGTACGCTCTGCTACCTGCAGGTACATCGCCACGAGTA
>JAFEDP010000691.1 GCA_018241545.1 Pseudomonadota bacterium | reverse complement strand
AGACGTCGCCGCCGCGACGAGCGCGGCGGCGGTGGCGGGCGGGCGGGCGCTGCGGCGCCCGCGCGGCTCAGGGGTTCTTGATCCTGTCGCCGGTGTGGATCTCGTTGGTGGCGTGCATCACGAGGCCGAAGCTCAGGTGGTCGTAGGTCTTGAACACCATGAACGTGCCGGCCTTCTCGTTCGGCAGCGTCACGGTCTTGTAGAACGGCTCCTTGAACTGGTTGCTCGAGGTGAGCCCGCCGGGGCCGCGGTCGGTGACCTGGTCGCCGCGCGCCCAGATGCCGAGCACGTGGCCGGGCTCGAGGCCGTCGCGCTTGCCGCGGTTGACGACCACGACCTGGTACTGGCCGATCACGTTGACGCCGCCGACGACCGCCATGACCTGCCCGCCGATCGGCTGCGCCGGCGCGTGCGGCACGAAGTCGACCGGCGTGTCGAGCGCATCGCGCACCAGCCGATCGCCGGACAGCGTCTCGCGCGCCGACTCGGTCAGCACGAACTTGGCGAGCGCGTTCTTGCCGCTGCCCTCGGCGGCGCGCTCGAGGCGGGCGCGGCCGGTGTAGATGCCCTGGTACCCCAGGAGCTTGTGGGTGTCGGGGTCGACGAGCGGATCGCCGACGTGCACGACGTTGTAGCGCGAGCCGAGCTCGGCGCCGGTCACGCCGCGCACGTAGAGCGTGTCGTCGATGCCGGCCTCGACCTGGCTGTTGCCGAGCGCGACCACGTAGGGCAGGCGGTCGACGTCCTCCTTGGCGACCACGCTGGGCTTCGACATGAAGGCGGCCACGATCTCGAAGGGGATCGCCGTGATCGCCTCGCCGAGCGGCAGCTCGCGGACCTGCGGCGACAGGTGCACCTCGTTGCCGCGCTCGACCCGGATCTGCGGCCGGCCGTTCGCGTCGTAGACGAGGTGCAGCACGTCGCCCGGGTAGATCCGGTGCGGGTTCTGGATCTCGGGGTTGAGGTACCAGATTTCGGGCCAATACCAGGGCTGGCTGAGGAACTTCGAGGCGATCGCCCAGAGCGTATCGCCGCGCTGCACGGTGTAGCTGGAAGGCGCGTCGGGGGCGAGCGGTACCGAGGTGCTGCGGCCCGGGGCCGGGGCGGCGGGATCGGCCGCCAGGGCGGGCCCGGCCAGCAGTGCGCCGAGCGCGAGTAAGCCTGCGAAATGACGAAGGTTTTTCATGGATTGTCGTGCCCGCGTCCGGGCCCCGCGAGAAGCCCATCCAATGGAGACCCGATGCGGCCCGCCGACCTATAATGGCCGCAGTCGACGGCGGCAGGCGACATTAAGTCCAATGCCAATCACACTTTAGCAGCATTATTGCGCCGGTTGCAGCAATTGCCCCACCCATAAACATGACGCGCCTCACGATTCTCGAATATCCCGACCCGCGGCTGCGCACCCGGGCCACGCCCGTGGCCCAGGTCGACGAGGGGATCCGCCAGCTGGTCGACGACCTGCTGGAGACCATGTACGCCGCCAAGGGGGTGGG
>JAFEDP010000690.1 GCA_018241545.1 Pseudomonadota bacterium | reverse complement strand
GGACTTCATGACGCCGGAGAGCTGCGCCCTGTTCCGCGAGCGCTTCGCGAAGTTCCACGAGACCGGCCTTGTTCGCGAGCTCGAGTACGACATGGTGTGCGCGGACGGACGCATCCTGCCGGTAATGATCAGCGGCGACCTGGTCCGGGATGCGGCCGGTCGGCCGCTCTACGCGCGCGCGACCATGGCGGACAACCGCGAGCGGCGCGAGCGCGAGCAGCACATCGCCGAGATGCAGTCCGAGCTCGCCCGTCGGGCGCTGGCCGCCGAGGCGGCGGCCACCGCGAAGAGCGCGTTCCTCGCCAACATGTCGCACGAGATCCGTACGCCGCTCAATGGCATCCTCGGCCTCGCCCAGATCGGCCACACCCGGAGTGCCGGTCAGCGCTCGGTGCAGGACACCTTCAGCCGCATCCTGGACTCGGGCCGCCTGCTGCTGACGGTCATCAACGACATCCTCGACTTCTCCAAGATCGAGGCCGGCAAGCTGGACATCGAGGACGTGCCGTTCGACCCGGCGCGGGTGGTCGACGAGGCGGTGGGTACGCTCGCCGAGGCGGCGCGTGCCAAGGGCCTAGTGCTCACCGGGTCGAAGGCGCCGGACCTGCCGCCGGGCTGCCTCGGCGACCCGATGCGCCTGTCGCAGATCCTGCTCAACCTCCTCTCCAATGCTATCAAGTTCACACCCGCCGGCGAGGTGCGCGTCGAGGCGTGCCTGGAGGGCGGCGCCCTCCTCTACCGCGTGCGCGACTCCGGCATCGGCATCGCACCGGAGGTGCTCGTGCGGCTGTTCCAGCCGTTCGAGCAGGCCGACAGCAGCACGACCCGGCAGTTCGGCGGCACGGGTCTCGGCCTTGCGATCAGCCAGCGGCTCGCGGAGCTGCTCGGCGGGCAGCTGAGCGCGGCCAGCGAGCCCGGAGTTGGCAGCGTCTTCTCGCTGCGGCTGCCGGTGCGCGCCTGCGCGCCGCCGGCAGCGGCTCGGTCGATGCTGCGCGGCGGCGCGGGCGAGCGCCTCCCGGGCGTGCCGGTGCTGGTCGCCGAGGACAACGAGGTCAACCGCCTCGTGCTCGCGGAGGCGCTCGGCGCCGAGGGCGCGCGCGTCACGCTGGTCGAGAACGGCCGGCTGGCGGTCGAGGCGGTGGAGCGGGATCCGGCGGCGTTCCGGCTGGTGCTGATGGACGTGCAAATGCCCGAGATGGACGGACTCGAGGCCACCCGCCGGCTGCGCGAGATCGCGCCGGCGCTGCCGGTCATCGGCCAGACCGCGCACGCCCTCAGGGCGGAGCACGAGCGCTGCCGCGCCGCCGGCATGACGGCGACCGTGACCAAGCCGATCGACCTCGAGCAGCTCGTGGCGATCCTGATGGCGCAGCTCTCAGGCAGCGCCGGCGACGCCCCGTCCCCGGCCGGCCCGGCGCCGGCCGCGGCGGCGGCGGTCGTCGACTGGCGCGCGCTGCACCGCCGCTACGCCGGGCGGCCGCAGTTCGTCGGGCGGCT
>JAFEDP010000068.1 GCA_018241545.1 Pseudomonadota bacterium | reverse complement strand
GGATCTCGAGGTGCAGCCGGCCCGTGCTCGTCACCCGCGCGCGCGTCAGGTCGGAGATCCGGAGATCACCGCGCCGGAGGGTGACGAAGACCTGCGAGAAGGCCGCGGCCGGAATGCGGATGGTCGCCGCGCAGTCGACGTCGGTGAGCCAGCCGCGCTCCTCGATGCGGTAGCGCCAGACGGCCGGCGGCCCCGGCGAGCGGTCGAGGTGCGCGGCGAGACGACTGCCCCAGAGGCCGAAGCCGTGCAGTTCGCCGTCGATCGCAAGCTCCGCTGCCGGCGCATCGACGACGACCAGCGCGAGCTCGGCCTGGTCCGCGTCGATGTCGAGTACGGCCGGTGGCGCCGGCGGGAGCGCGACGCGCTCGGCGAGCGACCGCCCATGGGGTGCGAGGGCGAGCGCCGCGAGCACGCCGCCCGCGCCCGACAGCGCGGCGACCCCGACCGCTGGTCGCAGCCAGCGATGCGCCAGGCCGGCCCGCCAGCGCACTCGACGACCGGCCGCGAGCGGCAGCAGGTGGTGGTGCAGGACGTGCAGCACGGCGAAGGCGAGCAGCGCCGACCAGATCACGTCCGAGAGGTAATGACCGCCCGCGGCGATCCGCGCGACGCCGAGGAGCGCACCCAGCACGAGGCCGGTCGCGAGCGCGGCGCGCGCCCGTCGCGGGTGCCGCCGCCTCCACGACCACCAGCCCGAGGCGTACAGGAAGCCGACCGTGCAGTGGCCGCAGGGAAACGAGGCGCCACCCGCCGGCCCGACCCGCGGCGAGGGTACGTAGGCCTGGCTGCCACCGAACTCGACGAGGTCGCGCGGCCGGGGGTGCGCCCAGTGATCCTTGAAGACCACGTTTGCGAGCAGGCCCGGGCCGAGCGCCAGCGCGAGCAGCACGAGCAGCGCCGGCCGCCGCAACGCCCGCCACCGTCGTGAGCGTCCCGCGAGCAGCGCGCCGAGCGCGAGCAGCACGAGGAGCGCGGTCAGGACTGGCGCCGCAGTGTACAGCCACGACCACGGAGCCAGTCGTGCGAGCGGCCAGTGGTCCGCTGCCTCCGCCCGAAAGAACAGCCGCGCGACGCCGATGTCGGCGACGCCGTTCCAGAACAGGACGGTGGTCGCGATCGCAGCGACGAGGAGCCAGAGACCCCCGCGGCGCGCGCCAGCCACGCGCCGGCTCGGTTCCGCGGATCCGCTCGGGTTCATGGGAGCGTGCACACCGATGGTGGCGCGACGCCCGCCGCGGCGCGCCGCTTCGACTCACCCTGCGTTCCGTCCCCGCGATCCAGGGCCGGTGCCGGGCCGGCGCTCACGGTGGAGGCGTGTCCCCGTGGCCCGGCGGACGAGGCGCGCCCAGCAGTATCGAACCGGTCCAGCGTCGTCGAGACCCCGGCGCGGGCCTCGTCCTTCAGGCGAAGGACGAGGCCCGGGAGCGGCTGGCGCGGCTCCGCCGTCGCCGCTCAGAAGCGCCAGTTCACGCCGATGACGAAATGATCGGCGGTGTAGTAGTAGCCGGCGTTGCTGCCGTCGTGCAGCCTCGCCCACTCCAGCGTCGCCGAGGCGGCGCGGTTGATGCGCAGTTCGCCACCCACGCCGAAGGACAGGCCGGTGTCGGTGGTGGAGAAGTCCGGGTAGTTGTGGTGCAGCTGCGTGCCGGCGACGCCGGCGATGCCGTACACCGAGAACATCGGCGACACCGGGAGGATCCCCTTCGCGTACGCCCCGTACATCAGCTGCACGCTCGTGGAGTTGCCGCCCGACTCGTCGCGGCTGATGCCGGTGCCGAGGCGGCCCTCGATGGCGAAATAGGGGTTGAACTCCTGGCCGATCCTCCCCTCGATGATCGTCGGGGACATCGTGTCGAGCCCGTCCTCCCGGTAGATGAGTTCGCCAATGCTGCCGCCGATGTACAGGCCGCTGCCGTAGAACGGCTGGGAATTGCGGCTCTGTGCCTCGGCGGTCGCGCCGCCGAGCAGCGCCAGCGCCACGGTCATCGTTGCAAACCACTTGTTCATGGTGGCCTCCGTCGTGTCGTTGTCGGTTGAGGGCAACGCCGCGCAGGGCGGGGGCCCCGCAGTGCCGGTCGAGCCGGCGCAGCGCGGAGGGACTTTCGCCTCTGCGACCTGAACTGACCGTGAACGCGGCCGGGACTCTTAATTAAGCGGGCACAACCCGGGACCTGGCCGGGAACGGCCCGGACGGCGTTGACCGCGTGGTTCGCGAAGGCGGCGTGCGTGTTGAAGCAGCGATCCGTGAGCCCGCGATCGGGACCCGACGATCTGCCGCCGGGTCGGGAATGATCAGCGGCTCGCAGCTACGGGCGCTTGCGATACGCCCGATCGAACGCCTTCTCCATCCGGGCGTTGCTGCCGCGCAGCCCGGCGACGACCTGCGCGGCCCAGTCGAAGTACTCCCGCTTGCGCGCGAGCCCCCAGCCGGCGGGCGGGCTCGCGGCGACGTCGCGCAGGTTGCAGGTCTTGTCCGCGAGCTTGACCAGCTTCGCCTGGCGCGACAGATGCGGCGCGTGCTCGATCTGCAGGCGCTTGCGGGTCTGTTTGTGCAGGCGCTTGTTGTCGGTGACCTCGACGACGATGGCCGCGACGCTCCGCCCGAAATGCTTCTCGAGTTCCCGCCGGGTGGTCCGGGTGTCCTCGATCGTGTCGTGCAGCAGGGCGGCCGCGATCACGACCGGGTCGTGCACTGCGCCCTCCTCCCACAGCAGGCGTGCGACGGCCAGCGGATGGTTGATGTACGGCGTCGCGTCACGGTCCTTGCGTCGCTGGCTGCGGTGCTTGCGGGCGGCGAACTCGGCCGCCAGCAGGACCAGCTCGATCGCGGGTGTTGCGCTCACAGGGCCTCCCGTTGCGGCCGCCCGCGACCGCGCGTCGGCTCCCGTGCATCCTGACAGATTGAGTGCGTGATCGGCGGCACTGCGCGGGTTCGATGCCGCCCTGCCCGCTGTTATCCGCTGTTGTCGGAGAACTCGGCGGCGTCGGCATCCGTCAGGATCGGGAGCGGCTGGGTACTGTCGAGGTCTTCCTCCGGAACCTCGGCGGGCGCGGCCGGCGATCGCCCTCCGGGCGGCAGGACGGCCCGCGGCGCGAGGTCGCGCCAGCGCCGCTCATCGAGCCGGACCGGCGCGCCGCGGTAGGGCCGCACGACGACCCGGCCGGCCGCCGGGTCGTAGCCCACCACCTCGAATGGCGGGCCGCCGCGTTCGGACCGATACCAGTGCTGGAGCGCGGGATGAGCGGTCAAGCGAGACACCCTCCGCGGACGTCTCCGTTGTGTGCCTCGCGAGCATAGGCCCTCGGTAGACGGCGGCCGTCCGTAATTGCGCAGACCCGTGCTGCGCATTTCGCAGTCCCGCAGCGAGGTGCCCTGCCTGGCTCGCTACGGCACCGCGGACACCGGCGGCGGCCACTGCGGTCCAGGCGACGCTCGGGACGGCGCGTCGTCGCCTGGCGCGCCACGTGGCCGGTCGCGACCGCGCCGATTCAGTGTCGCTGCTCGACCGTTACCAGGGCCCGCGGGTCCAGCGGGTCGCGCATGCCTCGGGGCCCCGCTGCTGCGAATGAGAATCCCAGGCAGCACGTCGACGCCGGTGGTCCCGCCTTGCGCCGACCACTGGAGCGTGCGGCGGTCGTCGTCGGGCGCGAGCGCGCCTCATCCCGGCGTGGGGACGGGCACTTCGTCCGGCACCAGGCCGGTCAGCAGGTAATCGAGCAGTTCCCGGACCGGGCGGATCACCGGCCCGAACGGCAGGGTCTCCGCGCCACGGAAGAACAGCCCCTTCTTGATGTCGCCGCGCAGCGCCGCGGCGAGATGGTTGTCGATGCAGAACTGGCCGATCTTCGCGATGCCGTCCCGCAGCCCGCAGGTGATCAGGCAGTCGAAGGCCATGATGCAGCGCTCGCGCACCGTGGCGTGCGACTGCGCACGGTCCTGGCGCCTCAGGTAGGTGTCGAGCCAGGGCGTGCGGACGGCCCGCGCCGGCAGGCCGGCCACGCTCATGAAGGTGACGATGTCCTCAGGCCGGGCCTCGGCCAGCACCTTCTTGAAGTTCGGGTGCGCGTCGCACTCCTCGGTGACCGCGAAGGGCGTGCCCACCTGCACGCCGGCGGCGCCGAGCTCGATGGCGCGGCGCACCTTGGCGTGCGTATTGATGCCGCCCGCCACGATCACCGGGATCGGCTCCCGCTCGAGCCCGAGTTCCCGGTAGAGCGCACGGATCCCCTCGAGCACGGGCTCGAAGTCGAAGCGGGGATTCGCCAGGTCCTCGATCGTCGCGGCGCCCAGGTGCCCGCCAGCGTAGCGCGGGTGCTCGATGACGACCGCGTCCGGCAGCCGGTTCTTGCGCATCCACTTCTTGAGCACCACCGACACGCCGCGCACGTCGGACAGGATCGGGATCAGCGCCACCCCGGGGAACGGGGCGGCGAGGTCCGGGAGGTCGAGCGGCAACCCGGCCCCCACGACGATCGCATCGGCGCCGTTCTCGCACGAGGTCCGCACGTAGTTGGCGTACTCGGAGACGGCGCGCATCACGTTGACGGCGATCAGCCCCTGGCCGCCGGCGAGTGCGCGCGCGGCCCTGACCTCGCGCGCGAGGGCCTCGACGTTGGCGCCATCGATCAGGGTCTTGTCGAGGCAGCGGCCGGTGGCCGCCATCAGGTCCGGGTGGTGCCGGCGCAGGTCGACGCTCGAGAGCGTGCCGACCGCGCCGTGCCGGGCGACGGTGCCGGCGAGCCGGTGCGCGGAGACCCCGACGCCCATGCCGCCCTGCACGATCGGATGGACGCTGCGCCCGCGAATCGTCAGCGGCGGCAACCCATGGACCAGCGGCTCGCCATTCGGATGTGACACGGAGGACCCCCTGGACGCGGACGACGATGGACGGCTCGCCGCGCGGCCCGGGGGCCGCCGGCAAGAGGCCCACGACCATGGCCAAGCAGGATCGCAATATCCATACGGGCTTGTGCCGATACGAGGCGGGATTCGGGGGTCACTCCGCCGGAATCGCGCGCACGCGCGCACGTGCGCCACCGCGACGGATGGCGCACGCCGCGCTCCGGCGCCGGCGGGCTACTTGCCCGCCGCCGTGGGCGTTGCGATACCCAGCGAAGCCTTGATCTCGTCCAGCTTCGTGGAGGCGACCGTGCCCTTGGCGACCGCATCCTCGAGGTTGCCGGCCTTCTTCGCGCCCTCGGCATCCGTCCAGGCCTGCTTCGCCGCGTCGAGCGAGGCGCCGGCTCCGGCGACGGCCTCCTTGGAGACGCCCTTGGGCAGCTTGCGCGCCTTTCCAAGCTCCGTGGCCCGGGCCTCGACGGCCGTCATGGCGGCCGGCAGGTCGGTCGAGAAGTGGCGCCACTGGTCCCTGAGCTTCGTGTGCGCCTCGCCCTTCTTGCTGGTCACGGTCTCGGCGAGCAGCTTCAGGCTCGGCGCGACCTTGTGCACCATGTTGAGGACGCCCTCGTAGTCCTTCTTCTCGAAGGCCGCCTTCATCGCGTTGATCTGCTCGTTCGCGGCCGCGTACTCGGTGGGCGCGAACTGCTCCGCGTCCGGGCCGATCTTCTTGAGCGCGGCGCTCGCGTCGGCGATGGCGGCTTCGGCCGGGTCCTTCATCGGAGAGCATGCAGCGAGCGCGACACAGGCGAGCAAGGCTGCGAGCAGGCCGGGCCGGCGCAGAGTCATGGCCATGATCATCTCCCCTCTTGATGTTGTCGGTGTCTTAAGGTCGCTAACCAGACATCCGGTCGGGGTGTGGTCCCCCTGTCACCACGTGGGCCGCGAGCAGACGTTGCTTGCCACGCTTCGAGCCACAGGATCGGGAACGATCTGCCCGCGCCGTTGCGGCGCGTGTCAAACCACGCTGCGCGCAATGCCGGCCGGTGTCAACACAGGGGATCGTGCGATTTCGAGATCAACGGCCGAGGTTTCAAGGCGGGCCGCGATGTCGCCGGAGCTCGCGTCGCGCACGCGACCCGCGGCGGAGCGGAGATCCCGCGAGGCCCGTACCCGAGTGTGCACTGCAGCGCACGGGCGATTCGAGCGCCGGGCGGAGCCCGCCTCCCGGCGCCGCGGCGCGGTCAGAAGAGCCGCGCGTCGAACTCGTAGCGCTTGCGGGACACGAGCTTGACCCGTCGGGCGTCCGGGTGGGCCGGGTTCAGCAGCACGTTGAAGTCGCTGCCGCTGTGCACCGATGGCACCCGCAGCAGCGCGCTGCGCCCGGCCGCGAGCCAGCGGTCACCGAGGCGCTGCGTCGCGGGGTTGAACGGCACGGCATCCCAGCGCCGCGGCCAGCGCGAGCGCGGCAGCGTCGCGACGAGGCCCTGCGGGCAGTCGATCTCGATGAGCGCATAGGGATCCCGGGGCACGACCGATCCCAGGTGCACGCGCAGCTCGAGCACCGCGAGCGCCTCGCTGCTCGCGAGGTACACGATCCGCCGACCCGCCGTGTGCCAGCGGCCGTCCGCCTCGAGGCCGCTGCGGCCGGTGAGTGCCTGCGCCGAGTACTTCTGCTTGGTGAGCCGGAAGAGGCGGATGCGCGCGCTCAGGCGAGGTGGCCGTGCTCGAGGCGCAGCAGCAACGATCGAACCTCGCGCCGGCCCACCTCGGTGGACAGGAGCTCCCGCGGCCGGCGGCCGGCGAGCCCGTACTGCGGTTCCTCGAGCCAGCGCCGCGCCTGCTCGGCATCGCCGAGCACGTCCTCGGCGAGCGCATAGAGCGCGGCCACGGCGTACAGCCGGTCGCTCAGGTCCGGCGACAGGCGCGACCGGGACGTCTTGAGACGGCTCAGCGTCCGGCCGCCGACCTGCAGCAGGCGCGCGAGGTCGCTGTCGGCGAGCCCGACGACGCGCTTGAACCGGCGCAGCGTCTCCGCCGGCAGTCCCGCCGCGAGCTGTTCCATCAGCTTGAGTGGCTCGCCGTCCGCGAGCGTCGTGCCGAGCAGGCTTTCGGTCTGCATCAGATCCTCGCCATTTGGCGTGAGTGTAGACGCCGGATGGCAGACGGTCAAAACGGGTGCGGTGGCGCGGCGCCGCTGCCGGCCCGGCCGCTCCGACACCCGGACGGCGGGCACGCCTCAGGCGTCCGTCTTGTCGAAGACCTCCTCGACGCCCAGTCCGAAGCTGTCGGCGATGCGGAACGCGAGCGGCAGCGACGGATCGAACCGGCCATTCTCGATGGCGTTGATGGAGTTGCGCGAGACGCGCACGCGCTCGGCGAGATCCGCCTGGCTCCAGCCCTTCTCCGCCCGCAGCACGCGGATGCGGTTCTTCATGGCGACGTCCGGCGGCTCACGCCCCTGCACCGCCGCGTCCCATCCGTCGCCACCAGACGAACGAGGCGACGCACACACCCAGGCCCTGCACGACCATGACCAGCGAGATCGCGTAGAAGAACGCGAGGTGCACCGCGAGGTGCTCGGTCGCGCCGGGCGACCCGGTGCTGATGCCGCCGGCGCGTGCGGTCACGAGGTCGACCAGGCGGTTCATGACCGGCGGCAACATCAGGAGCAGCGTGGTGGCGACGCCGCCCCAGATCCAGCCGTAGGAACTGGCGAAGCCCTGGCCCGCGAGGTGCACCTCGTCCATGCGTCGCTGCCGCCGCAGGATGAGGCTGATGGCGTAGCCCGCCACGGCGAGCACCCCGGCGCTGCCCAGTGCCTTCGCCAGCGCCGGGTGCTGCGCCTGCAGCCAGGGCACGGCGACGAGCAGGCCGGCGATCAGCGCGGCGAGGAGCAGGAGCCGCCGCGTGAACCCGCCCGCGTGTCCCAGCACTGTCCCTTTCATATCGAGTCTCCCGACGCATACGCGCCTGTGGCTGAAGCAATCGACGCCGTCGAATGCAATTTATACTTGCCAGACTGCAAAGTAAGCTTGTCATATCCGCTTCAGGATGACAAGTTTTATTTGCATCTTGTCGCGCGCCGGTCACGAGGGAGCGTGCCGGCAAGGGCCGACGGGACCCGCAGTCCACGCGCTCTGCCGCGCGCCGTGACGGCGGCTCGACGAGGGCACCGTGCGACCAGTGGAGTTCACCGCGCCGTGGGCTGGCCTAGGCTTGAGACTCCACGGACCGCGACGACGGCTGCCTCGGCGGGACGCATGCGCTCTGACCTCGCCGCTGCACGCAGCATCGCGGCGCTGATCGTCCTGCAGATGGCAGCTGCCTGCGTCGCGAACTTCGTGATACCCGCGCCACGCACCTCGGCGCCCGGCGGACTGCTCGCGACGGCAGCGGCGCACCCGGCACGAATCGGGACGTGGGTCCTGCTCGGCCTCGGCACGGCGTCGCTGCCGGTGCTCATGCTGGTCGTGGCCTGGCCGATCCCTGCGCGTGACAGCGCACGGCAGGCGGTCGCGCCCCTGGAATTCGCGCCTGCGTGTGGACCGGCGGTCGCTGGGCGCACCGTCGTTGCTCGCGGTGGCGAGACGCTAGAATGCCGGGCCCGTCCCGCGGGCGCCGGTGCACGCCGCTGAGGCGTGGACGGCGATCGCCGTCCCCTGCGCCGCCACCAGGAGCCCCCCGCCATGTCCACGCGTCGTCGCTTCCTCGAGCAGGCACTGCTCGGCACCCTGGCGGTCGGCCTCGGTCGCCCAGCGGCAGCGGTCGACGCCGCGGCGGGCGCGGACCCGGATCCCGCGCACCTCGCCCGGGCGCTGGCACTCCTCGAGCGGGCGCCGCTCATCGACACGCACAACGACCTGCCCTCCTCGATCCTCGAGCTGAGCGCCGGCGACCTCGCCGGCCTCGATCTCACCGTGCGCCAGCCCAAGCTGTGTGCGGACATCCCGTCGCTGCGCGCCGGCCGGGTCGGCGCGCAGTACTGGTCGATCTTCGTCGAGTCGGCGACGCAGCGCACGCACGTGTCGCTGCACGAGGCGCTGCGGGAGTTCGACGTCGCGCTGCGCTTCATCCGCGCCAACGCCGACTTCGAGCAGGCACGCAGCGCCGACGACATCGAGCGCATCCATCACGCGCGCAAGATCGCCTGCCTCCTGGGCGTCGAGGGCGGGCACATGCTCGAGGATTCGCCGGCGGCGCTGCGCGTGTTCTACGAGCTCGGCGCGCGCTACGTCACCCTGACGCACTGGGACAACGTCGGCTGGGCCGACGCGGCCACCGACCGCCCGGAGCACTTCGGGCTCACGCACCTCGGGCGCCAGCTGGTGCGCGAGATGAACCGGCTGGGGATGTTCGTCGACCTCTCGCACGTGAGCGCGGACACGATGCGCGACGCGCTCGCGGCGACCCGCGCGCCGGTGATCTTCTCGCACTCCTCCGCCTTCGCGATCAATCCCCATCCGCGCAACGTGCCGGACGACGTGCTGCAGCAGTTGGCCGCGAACGGCGGCGTCGTCCACGTGAACTTCATCCGGCCGTTCGTCTCCCCCGACGGCCAGGCCTGGGGGCAGCGGCGCGATGCGGCGCTGCGCGACCTGCGGCTGCGGCTCGACGACGATGCGGCGGTCGAGCGCGGCATCGCCGACTGGGAAAAGGCGGCGGGGGCGCCGCGAGCGACGATCGCGGACGTGGCCGACCACATCGACCACATCCGGTCGGTCGCCGGGATCGACCACGTCGGCATCGGCGCCGACTTCTACCACGCGGATCCCTCGGACATGGTCACCGGGCTCGGCGACGTCAGCCGCTACCCGTACCTCTTCGCCGAGCTGCTGCGCCGCGGCTACTCCGACGGCGACGTCCTCAAGATCGCGGGGCGCAACCACCTGCGGGCGATGCGCCGCATGGAGCAGGTGGCCGCCGAGCTGCGGCGCAGCGAGCCTGCGTTGATCACCGAGGGCGTGAAGGCCGGCTGAGCGCGGTGCGCCACTCCGGCCGGAGATCCCGTCGATGCCTCAGCACGCGCGGTTGAGATCCGTAAAGTCCTGCGCGCAACGGCTCGGTGCCCGGGCGGCCGTGGTCGTGGCCCTCGCGGTCGCGGGGTGCGCGACGGTGACACCCGCGGCCGGTCCCTTCGCCTGGGAGGCTCGCCTGCGGGGCGATGCCATCGTGCTGTTCGGCGAGGTCCACGACAACGAGGTCCAGCACCGGCTGCGGCTCGAGGTCCTGCGCCGGGCATTCGCAGCCGGCTGGCGCCCGGCCATCGTCATGGAGCAGTTCGACCGCGAGCACCAGGCGGACATCGAGCGGGCGCGTCGCGAGCGCCCGCGCGACGCGGGTTACCTCATCGAGCAGGCGGCGCCGGGGCAGGCGCAGGCCCGCAGCGCGTGGAACTGGGCGTACTACCGCCCGTACGTCGACCTCGCGCTCGAGTACGACGTGCCGCTGCTCGCCGGGAACCTGTCGCGCGCCGACGCCCAGCGGATCGTCGCGCAGGGCTATGCGGCCGTGTTCGACGCGAGCGCCCGGGAATCGCTCGGCCTCGGGCGGGAGAGCGCCGAGTTGCAGGCGGCGCAGGCGACGGAGATCGACAACGGCCATTGCCACGCGATCCCCGCCGCGCAACTGCCCGCCATGGCCCGGGCCCAGCTGGCGAGGGACGCGGTGATGGCGGACATCCTGCGCGCGCGCGCCGCGCGCGGCGTCGTACTGCTCGCCGGCGACGGGCACGTGCGTCGCGACCGGGGCGTGCCGCGCTGGCTCGAGGCGCCGATGCTCGCGCGCACGTTCGCGATCGGCCTCCTGGAACGCGGCGAAGCGGCACCCCCGCGCGCGGCCTTCGACACGGTCGTGACGACCGTGGCGGCGCCCCGCGAGGATCCCTGCACCGCCTTCCGGTCGCGCGGCCGTCCCTGAGCGACCCGCCCGGACGCCGTCCTCGCGCGATTGGCGAGCACGGCGGGCTCCGGCCGGTTCAGCCCCGGCTCACTGGGAGCCCCTCGATGTGAGCCCGTGGCGTGACCCGCAGGACTGCCGACGGCGCGCCGGACGGTTATCCAGCACGTAGGGGCACCGGGTCATCTGGCAGCGGACCATCGAGCGCTCGCCGCCGCTCCATCAAAGGAACCGGATAGCGTGCGCCGATCTCTCGTAAGCGGGCCCGCCCCGCTCGGTCACTGGCACAGCGTCACATTCGCGGGTGGCGTCGACCGGCGGCCTCCGCCGAACCCTCTGGGTCAGGGCGACCGCGGATAGTGGGGGATGGCCTCGTTGAGGCACACCCACGGTTGCGCGCTCGATGTCCAGATGTCCAGCATCGGCTGGAAGCCCGACTGATCGTCCAGGGTGCTGAAGCGGATGGACATGAACGCCGGCGACGCCTCGCTGCGCGCAAACAGGGGTGCACCGCAGTGGGAGCAGAAGCGGCGCGTCGTGATGCTGCCGCTACCCGCGAGCATCGAGTGCGTC
>JAFEDP010000689.1 GCA_018241545.1 Pseudomonadota bacterium | reverse complement strand
GTCAAGGAGGTCAGCGACCGCGTGCGCGCGCGCGTGATGGCGACCGGCGAGCTGATGGCGACGCTGCTCGGCG
Source organism: Pseudomonadota bacterium (assembly GCA_018241545.1). GTDB lineage: Bacteria > Pseudomonadota > Gammaproteobacteria > Steroidobacterales > Steroidobacteraceae > CAIKZZ01. The sequence goes on along the minus strand of JAFEDP010000689.1, from coordinate 1,424 downwards.
CCGAGTGGCTGCGCGCGCAGGGCCTCGCGGTCGACTGGCTCGACGCGCGCAGCGTGCTCAAGGCCGAGGCGCGCGGCCCGGGCGGCGGCCGCGGCGCGGTGCTGGCGGCGACCTGCGAGTTCGCGCCGGACGAGGCGCTTCAGGCGCGCTGCCGCCGCCCCGGCACCGTGGTGCTGAGCCAGGGCTTCATCGCCAGCGACGAGGACGGCAACACCGTGCTGCTCGGCCGCGGCGGCTCGGACACCTCCGGCGCCTACTTCGCCGCCAAGCTCGGCGCCCTGCGCCTCGAGATCTGGACCGACGTGCCGGGCATGTTCAGCGCCAACCCGAAGGGCGTGCCCAACGCGCGCCTGCTGCGCCACCTGCACTACGACGAGGCCCAGGAGATCGCCTCGAGCGGCGCCAAGGTGCTGCACCCGCGCTGCATCCTGCCGGTCAAGCAGTACGGCATACCGCTCTACGTCTACGCGACGCAGACGCCGGCCCTCGAGGGCACGCACATCAGCGCCGACCCGCCGGGCGGCGACGCCGCCCAGGTCAAGGCGATCGCGATCAAGAAGGGCATCACGCTCGTGTCGATGGACAGCCCCGGCATGTGGCACCAGGTCGGCTTCCTCGCCGACGTGTTCCAGGTGTTCAAGGCGCAGGGCCTGTCGGTCGACCTGGTCTCGACCTCCGAGACCAACGTCACCGTCTCGCTCGACCCGCAGGCCAACACCCTCGACGCCGAGGCGATCGCGGCGCTCCTGGCGGCGCTGTCGCCGCTGTGCCGCACCGAGGTCATCGGCCCGTGCGCGGCGCTGTCGCTGGTCGGGCGGCACATCCGCGGCATCCTGCACGACCTCGGCGAGGCGCTCGCGCTGTTCGCCGAGGAGCGCATCTACCTGGTCAGCCAGGCCGCCAACGACCTCAACTTCACCTTCGTCATCGACGAGGCGCAGGGCGACCGGCTGGTCGGCCAGCTGCACGACCTCTTGATCCGCGCCGCGGCCAACGACCTCGTGCTCGGGCCGGCGTGGGACGAGCTCAACGCGCCGCCGCCGCCGCCGTCGTCGCCGCCGTGGTGGCGCGCGCGCCGCGCCGAGCTCATCGAGTGCCTCGCCGGGCGCGACTGCGCCTTCGTCTACGACCGCGCCGGCGTGCGCGCCGCGGCGCGCGAGCTCAAGGCGCTCGCGGCGCCGGCCGAGATCCACTACGCGATGAAGGCCAACCCGCACCCGGCGCTGCTCGCGACCCTCGCGGCCGAGGGCATCGGCTTCGACTGCGTCTCGCGCGGCGAGGTCGAGGCGCTGCGCGCCGCGGTCCCCGGGCTCGCGGCCGCGCGCGTGCTGTACACGCCGAACTTCGCGCCGCGCCACGAGTACGAGTGGGCGCTCGCCGAGGGCCTCGTGGTGACGCTCGACAACCTGCACCCGCTGCGCGAG
>JAFEDP010000688.1 GCA_018241545.1 Pseudomonadota bacterium | reverse complement strand
GGCGGCACGCCCGGTGCCGGTGCGAAGATCGGGTCATCGTGGCCGGGGCCGGTGGCGGGCGGGATGCGAATGGGGAGCGGTGACGCGTTGGGTCGTGCCGGGGGAGGGTGGCGGGCGGCGCTGCTGCTGTCGCTGCTCGCGGTGCCGGCCGCCCGGGCCATGGAGCGGCCCGCCGACTTCGTGCTGACGGACGCCCGGATCTACACGGCCGCAGGCGGGCCGCTCGCCGAGGCGCTCGCGGTCCGCGGCGGACGGCTCGCCTACGTCGGCAGCGCCGCCGGCGTGCGCGACTACATCGGCCCGCGCACCCGCCTCGAGCGGGCGGGCGGGCGGCTCGTCATTCCGGGACTCACCGACGCGCACATCCACCCGCTCGACATCGTCGACCTCGACGTTTGCGATCTCGACGGTAAGTCCATGACGCTGCGGGAATTATCGGCGTTCGTGCGGGGCTGCCTCGCGCGCTACCGAACACCGCCCGGCAAGCGGCTCGTGGTCCACCAGTGGAACTACACGGCCGGCAACCAGCCCGACCCCGAGTACCCGACCCTGCGGGCGGCGCTCGATCGGGCCTCGACCCGCCACCCCATCCAGCTCCTCGGCGACGACGCCCACCACGGGGCGTTCAACAGCCTCGCGCTCGCCAGCGCGCGCAACGCCCGCGGCGCGGTGGTGGGGATCTCCAAGGCCACGCTCGCGACCGACTTCGCCGCCTACCGCAAGCTGATCGGCGTCGACGAACGCGGCGAGCCGAACGGCGCGGTCAACGAGGACGCGCGCTACGCGATCAACCCCAACAGCATGCTCTATACGGAGCTCGAGGCGACGCTGCGGGTGCCCGAGCGGATCACCGCACGCCTCAACAGCGTCGGCATCACCGAGATCATGGACGCGATGGCGGCGCCCGACGGGCTCCCGGTCTACGACAAGCTGCAGGCCGGCGGGCACCTCACGGTGCGGGTGACGCTGGCGCAGTTCTACGACCCGGAGCGGTTCCGGCGCGCCGACGGGGCGATCGACTGGGACGCGATGCTCGCCCGCGCCGGCGCCGTGCGCGCCCGCTATGCCAATAACCCGCTGATCCGCGCCGACACGGTCAAGCTCTTCGCCGACGGCGTCATGGAGGGCAACCCGCTCGCGGTGCCGCCGACGCTCGGCAACGCTGCGATGCTGGAGCCCTACCTGCAGCCGGTGTTCGGCGCGGACGCCGCCGGCCGCCCGACCGTGACCGGCTACGTCGACACCGGATCGGCAACCTGTGCCGCGGTGCGCGCGAATCCCGCCAGCTTCGATTCGGCGCAGGCGATCGCCGCGTTCCAGGCCGCGAACGGCTTCCACCCCGGCCAGTGCCAGATCTCCAGCGGCCAGCTGCAGCACGAGCGCGCGGACCTGCTCGAGTTCGTGCGCCGCTTCCACCTCGCCGGCTTCAGCGTCCACATCCACGCGATCGGCGACCGCGCCGTGCGCACCGCGGTCGATGCGATCGAGGCGGCGCGGGCGGCCG
>JAFEDP010000687.1 GCA_018241545.1 Pseudomonadota bacterium | reverse complement strand
GACGCACCCGGGCCTGCGCGCCTGGGAGAGCCCGATCGTGGTGCGCGCCGGCGAGGCGCAGACCGTGGGCCCGGTGACGCTCGGGCTGCCGGACGGGCGGCTCGTGGTCACGAGCGAGCCCGCCGGCGCCGACGTCAGCGTCGCCGGCAGCTACCGCGGCCGCACGCCGCTCGCGCTGCCGCTCGCGCCGGGTACGGCGCACGAGGTGGTCGTGACGCACGCCGGCTACCTCGCCGCGACGCGCCAGGCGCGGCTCGAGCCCTCGGCCACGACGACGCTCGCGTTCACGCTCGAGCCCGAGCTCGGCGAGGTCGAGGTGCGCGGCGAGCCGGCCGACGCCGAGCTCACGGTCGACGGCCGCCCGGCGGGCGCGGCCAACCAGCGGCTGCGCCTGACCACCGTCGCGCACGTGCTCGAGGTGCGCAAGGTCGGCCTCGAGCCGTTCCGCGCGACGGTGACGCCGAAGCCGGGGCTGCTGCAGGCGGTGCGCTACGAGCTCAGGACCGCGGCCGAGCGCCGGCTCGCGCGCTTCCCCGTGCACCTGCGCAGCGCCGCCGGCCAGGTGCTGCGGCTGCTGCCGCCCGGCACCACGACGCTCGGCAGCCCGCGCCGCGAGCCGGGCCGGCGCTCCAACGAGCCGCTGCGGCCGGTGGAGATCCGCCGCGCCGTGTACCTCGCCGAGAAGGCGGTCACCAACGCCGACTTCCGCGCGTTCAAGGCCGACCACCTCTCCGGCGTGTTCCAGCAGGAGACGCTCGACCTCGATGCCTACCCGGTGGCGAACGTGACGTGGCAGGAGGCGGCCGAGTACTGCAACTGGCTGTCGGCGCGCGAGGGGCTGCCGGCCGCGTACGTCGCGAACCACGGCCGCCTCGCCCTCGCGAGCCCGGCGACCACCGGCTACCGGATGCCGACGGAGGCCGAGTGGGAGTACGCGGCCCGCTGGAACGGGGCCGCCAACGACAACAAGTACCCGTGGGGTGCGACGCTGCCGATCCCGCCGAAGGCCGGCAACTGGGCCGATGCGCGCGCCGTCTACCTGCAGGGCCAGGTCCTCGCCGGCTACGACGACGGCTACCGGGTGGCGGCCCCGGTCGGCAGCTTCGCGCCGAACGCACTCGGCTTCTACGACCTGGGCGGCAATGTGCTGGAATGGACCTCCGACTTCTACACGGTCTACCCGGAGGCGAGCGCCGCGGTCGTCGACCCGACCGGGCCGTCGGACGGGGAGTCGCACGTGATCCGCGGCTCGAGCTGGCTGACGGCGAACGTCGCGGAGCTTAGGCTCGCGTGGCGCGACTCGGGCTCGAGCGGCCGGCCGAACCTGGGCTTTCGGATCGCCCGCTATGCGGAGTGAGGAACCATGAACCACCGATCCCTCCCGTGGCTGCGCCCGGCGGCGTTCCTCGCCGCGGCGCTCGTGCTCGCCGCCGGCGGCGACGTGCGCGCGGCCGATCCCGCGCCCGCCCCGCCGCCGGCCCCGGCGCCCTCCGCCGCACCGTCGCCGC
>JAFEDP010000686.1 GCA_018241545.1 Pseudomonadota bacterium | reverse complement strand
CCTGCTGGTCGCGCAGGCGGCGAGCGAGGGGCTGACGCTCGTGACGGCCGATCCGCCGCTGGCGGCGGCCGCGGCGCGGCGGAGCAGCCGCGGTGCGGCCGGGCCGTGCCGTGTGCGCCTCGCGGTCGATGCGCTCAGGGGCGGGCGGCGCCGGGGACGAGGCGCGCCGCCATCTGCTGGTGGACGAGGTTCACGGCCTTGAGCGGCCGCAGCATCACCTTGAAGTCGACGATGCGGCCGTCGTCGCCGATCCGGATCAGGTCGACGCCGTTGATCTCGATGCCGTCGAGCGCGACGCGGAACTCGAGTACGGCGTCGCGCTCGCCGGTGACCTCGCGCACGTAGCGGAAGTCCCCGCGGCCGAGCACCTCGAGCGCGGCGGCGAGGTAGCGGGCGGTGAGCGCGCGCCCCGCCTGCGGCGTGTGGACGACCGGGGAGTGGAACACGACGTCCTCGGCGAGCAGCGCCTCGAGCGCCGCCGGGTCGCGGGTGGCGACGATCCGGTGCCAGCGGGCGAGCGTGTCCTCGATCGGCGACATCACGCGAGCATACACGGCGCGCCGGGTGTGCCGTAGACGAAGGGCCGACGCGGTTTGCCGAAGCCCGGGGGCGCCGGCCTCTCGGCGGGACCGCAGCCCGGCGACGCCTGTCAACGGCCGGGCAGCGGATCCGTTTCGGTAAAATGGCTGCAGGCGCCGGCCCGGTTCTGGCGCGTGCCCGGCGTCCGCGGGACGCGCGCGCGCCGGCGGCGTGCGCTCACACGGAGGTCACGACCATGGCGAAGACCCTGATCCCTGCATACCCGGGTTCGGCGCGCGTGCCGGCTCCCGGCGGCGCCACGGCCCGCGGCCGTGCTCGCCTCGCGCACCGGCTCGTGAGGCCGCTGGGCCTCGCGCTGCTCGTGGCCGGGCTCGCCGCCACGCAGGCCGCGGCGGCCGACGAGCGCTACTCGCAGCTGCCCGGCTTCTGGGGCGACTTCGGCGTCGGCTTCGGCGGCCTCGACACGAGCTCGGCCCCGTTCGGCGACAACCGCAGTTCATTCGTCGTCGACGGCACGCTCGGCGGGCGCGTCTCGGACCACTTCCTGATCGGCGTCAACCTGCGCGGCCAGGGCGCGCAGCTCAACGACAACAACAACGGCAACTGCAACTACAACGGCTACTACTGCTCGAGCTACAGCAGCGACTTCGGCCAGTTCATCAGCAACCTGTTCCTGGTCGCACAGTTCGAGCCCGGCTGGGACCACGGCTGGACCTTCGGCGCCGGGGCGGGGCAGGTTTACTACCACAACCGCGTGCTCGAGGACATCACCGGCGACTACCGCAGCGGTGACGGTGCCGGCGGCATGGTGCGCGTCGGCTACGACTGGCCGGTGGCGGGCCACGCGCACGTCGAGGCACGCCTCACCCTCGAGGCCGGGCACGTCAATCTCAACTCGAACATCGGCGGCAACTTCAACTACCACTCGGTGATGCTCACGGTGCACATCGCGCACCACTGAGCCGGCCG
>JAFEDP010000685.1 GCA_018241545.1 Pseudomonadota bacterium | reverse complement strand
CGCGTCGCCGCGGACCCGCAGCTCGGCCGCAGCTTCGAGGGCACCAACCGTCGCACCATCGCCCGCCACCTCGCCGAGCAGATCTGCGAGCTCGCCGACGGGCCGTGCCACTACAGCGGCGACCCGATGCGGGCGGTGCATGCCGGCCACGCGATCAGCGAGCGCGAGTTCTACGGGATGGTCGAGACGCTCGAGGAGGTGCTGCGCGAGCGCGGCGTCGCGCTCGCCGACCGCAACCGCCTGCTGCGGCGGCTCGCCCCGCTGAAGCGCGACGTCGTCAACGTGCCGGCGGGCCCGCCGTGAGGTGCCTGCTGGCGGCGCTGTGGTGCCTCGCCGGCGCCGGCCCTGCGGCCGCGGCGACGCTCGCGCTGTCCGTCTCGACGCCGGACGGCGCGCCGTACGCCGACGTCGTCGCCGTGCTCGATCCGCTGGACGGAGCGGCTGCGCCGGACGCGCCCGCCGCGGCCGTGATCGACCAGGTGCACAAGACCTTCGTGCCGCACGTCTCGGTGGTGCGCACCGGCGCCGCCGTGCGCTTCCCCAACAGCGACCGGATCCGCCACCAGGTCTACTCGCTGTCGGCGGCGCGCGTGTTCACGCTCAAGCTCTACGCCGGCACCGCGGCACCGCCCGTGGTGTTCGACCGCCCGGGGCTCGTGGTGCTCGGCTGCAATATCCACGACTCGATGGTGGGCTTCGTCGCGGTCGTCGACAGCCCCTACTTCGCCCGCACCGACGCCGCCGGGCTCGCCCGCATCGAGGCGCCGCCGGGCCGCTACCGGCTGCGCCTGTGGCACCCCGAGCTCGCCGAGCCCGTCGCGCCGCGCACGCTCGCGCTCGGCGCCGAGCCGGTGCCGCTCCAGCTGAAGCTCGCGCGCGGCACGGACCCGGCCATCGTCAGCCCCTGGAGCGACTGAGCATGCAGCTGCGCACGCGCATCGCGCTCACGTTCCTGGTGCTGCTCGCGACGGTGCTGGCGGCGGCGCTGGTGGCCGTGTCCGCCGCCAACGAGGCCAATGCCGAGCGCGAGACCGGGCGCCAGCTCGAGGTCGGCCGGATGGTGTTCGAGCGTGCGCTCGAGACGAACCGTCGCCAGCTGGCGCAGGCCGCGCAGGTGCTCGCGGCCGACTTCGGCTTTCGCGAGGCGGTCGCCTCGCGTGATGCCGAGACGGTGGTGTCGGCGCTGCAGAACCACGGCGCGCGCATCGGCGCGGCACTCGCGGTGCTGGTGTCGCTCGACGGCCAGGTACTCGCGTCCACCGATCCGTCGATCGCGGCCGGCCAGCCGTTCCGCCAGCTCGACACGCTGCGGCGCGCGGCGCCGGGCGCGCGCGGCCCGACCGTCACCGTCGCGAACGGCGGCGTCTACCAGCTCGTGCTCGTGCCGGTGCGCAGCCCGCTGCCCGTGGCCTGGGTGGTCATGGGCTTTGCGCTCGACGCAGCGGCGGTGCGCGAGCTCGCCTCGGTCACCGGCCTCGACGTGACGCTGGCGACGCGCTCGGCGCAGGGCTGGGCGG
>JAFEDP010000684.1 GCA_018241545.1 Pseudomonadota bacterium | reverse complement strand
CCGCCGCCGCGGGTCGCGAGCGCGCCGGCCGCGGGGACGATCGACTCCTTCATGCCTCCTCCGGGTGCGGGTGGAACGGCGTGCGCTTCAGCCACAGCCGCAGCGCCTGCCAGTAGATCTTCGCAACCACGCCGGCCGTCATCAACGGGAACCGCAGCAGCGCCGCCGCGAGCGTCCCGGTCGCGATCGGGCGCCGGCGCAGGGCCAGCGTCGCATCGAACACCGCCACCCCGTCGCGGCGGTTGACCATGTGCACGGCGAGGCGCTCGCCGGGGGGCTCGAAGCGCCACTCGTAGTCGAGGTCCATCGGCATGAACGGCGAGACGTGGAACGACTTGCCGAAGCGCCACACCAGCGCCGCGCCCTCGCGCGCGGCCGCGTCGGCCTCGAGCACGTAGGCGTGGCGCTCGCGCCACGGCGTGTTGGTGATCTCGGCGACCAGCGCCTGCAGGCGCCCGGCGGCGTCGTAGCAGTAGTAGAACACGACGGGGTTGAAGCACAGCCCGAAGTGGCTGAGGTGCGCGAGCATGCGCACCGCGCCGTCCGGCCGGCGCCCGGTGCGCTGTGCGACCAGGTCGCGCACCGCCGCATCGAGCGGCCGGTCCGGCGGTCCGAGGTAGTCGCGGCGCCGGAAGCGCACCGGCGCCCAGCGGCGTGCCGACCACAGCCAGCGCCCGGCGAAGGCCTCGGTGAGTTCGCCGAGGTCCAGCCACACGAGGTAGGTGCGGTAGCGGAACGCGTGGCGCGTCGGCGCGACGCGCCGGTGGCTAACCCACCCGTGGTACAGCGCGCTGTGCATGGGCGGCCCTCCAGCGCTCGAAGTGCCCGACCGCGGCGAGCGCGCTGACGACGCCATCCTCGTGGAAGCCGTAGCGCCAGTAGGCGCCGCAGTAGAAGCTGCGCTGCACGCCGCTGATCTCGCCGTGGCGCGCCTGCGCCGCGACGCCCGCCGGCGTGTACACCGGGTGGTCGTAGTGCCAGTGGCCGATGACCTGCCGCGGGTCGACCCGGTCGGCCAGGTTCAGCGACACGAGGTAGCGGCGGCGGGCGTCGAGCGACTGCAGCACGTTCATATCGTAGGTGATCGCGCAGCCGGCGTGGGGCTCGGCGCGCACGTGGTAGTTCCAGGCGGCGCGCGCGCGCGCGACGCGCGGCAGCAGCCGCGCGTCGGTGTGCAGCTGCACCTCGTTGCGCTGGTACGGGAAGCTCGCGAGGACCTCGCGCTCGGCGGCACTCGGGTCGGCGAGCAGCGCGAGCGCCGTGTCCGCGTGGCAGGCGAACACGACCGCGTCGTGGTGCTCGAGCTCGCCGCGGCGGGTGCGCACGATGACCTCGCCCGGCAGGCGGCGCACCGACTCCACGGGCGTCGCCCGCCGGATCCGGTCGCGGAACGGCGCCGTGAGCGCGCGCACGTACTCGCGGGAGCCGCCGCGCACCGCGCGCCACTGCGGGCGGTCGTCGACGCTCAGGAAGCCGTGGCGGTGGAAGAAGTCGATGAAGAAGCGCGCCGGGAAGCCGA
>JAFEDP010000683.1 GCA_018241545.1 Pseudomonadota bacterium | reverse complement strand
CGCTCGCCGCGCCGGGAGCCTGGTGCGCCGCGAACCTGGCGCGCCTCGAGCGCTCGGTTCGCAAGCTCGCGGCAGCCGGGGCCGAGCGCGTGCTCGCGGACGGCTGGCCGGCGCTGCTCGAGGGCTACGGCGCGCCGCGCAGCGCGCCGCGGCGGTAGGGGTCGGGCTCGCCGTCGCGCGGCCGGAAGCGCTTGTAGCTCCACAGGTACTGCTCCGGCGCGCGCGCCACGGCCGCCTCGATCAGCGCGTGGTAGCGCGCGACATCGCGCAGCGAGTCGCCGCTCGGGAAATCGGCGAGCGGCGCGCCGATCGTCATCACGTAGCCGCTGCCGTCCGCGAGCCGCAGCGGGAAGAACGGCAGCACCGCGCAGCGGGTCGCGCGCGCGATGAAGGTGGTGCCGGGGTTCGACAGCGCCGGCACGCCGAACAGCGGCACGACCACCGCGCCCGCGCCGTCGAAGCGCTGGTCCGGCGCGTACAGCACGATGCCGCGCTGCTGCAGCACCCGCAGCAGCTCCTTGAACTGGTCGCTGGGGATCATGCGGCCGTTGCGGCTGATCCGGCCGCGCAGCGCCAGCTGGTTCAGCAGCGCGTTGCCGGAGGGCTTGTACATCACGTGAAAGAGGTGGCCGGTCTGCGGCAGCGCGGCGGCGGCGATCTCGTTGGTCGTGAAGTGCGCGCCGACCAGCAGCACGCCGCGGCCGGCGGCGAGCGCCGCCTCCAGGTGCTCGCGTCCCTCGACCCGCGCCAGCCGCTCCAGCCGCCCGCGCCGGTCGAACCACACCAGCCCGACCTCGAACAGCGAGTACACGAGCGAGCGGAAGTGCGCGCGGCCGAGCGCGCGGCGTGCGCGCTCCTCGAGCGCCGGGTAGGCGAGGCGCAGGTTCACGAGCGTGGTGCGCCGGTCGCGGCGCGCGACGTACCAGGCGAGGCTGCCGAGCGCGCGCGCCAGCACGCCCTGGGCGGCCCACGGCAGGGCCGCGAGCGCACGCACGATGCCGAGCGCGAGCCACACCGGCCACCAGCGCGGCGCCCAGAAGCGCCACAGCGGCACCAGCGGCACGCCGCAGGCGGCGTCGGACGGAGGCGGCGTCGCGGGGCGGTTCATGGGCGGTATGATCCCGGGCGGGCGGAGGGGTGGGCTCGCGTGCGGCTACTGTACATCGGCCTCGGTTACCTGCTGCTGCCGGTGCTGCTCGCGGCGACGCTGTGGCGGGCGCTGCGCGACCCCGCGCAGCGCGCCGGGCTCGGCGAGCGGTTCGGATTCGGCGCGGCGGCGCCGCCGGGCGGGCTGTGGGTGCACGCGGTCTCGGTCGGCGAGGTGCAGGCGGCCGCGAGCCTCGTGCGGGCGCTGCGCGAGCGCCATCCGGGGCTGCCGCTGACGCTGACGACCTCGACGCCGACCGGCCGGGCGCGCGCCGCGAGCCTGTTCGGCGCCGGCGTCAGCGTGCGCTACCTGCCCTACGACCTCGCCGGCGCCACCCACCGCTTCGTCGCGCGCCTGCGCCCGCGGCTCGGCCTCATTGTCGAG
>JAFEDP010000682.1 GCA_018241545.1 Pseudomonadota bacterium | reverse complement strand
GGTCGATCGCGGCGCGCAGCTCGAGGGCGAGGCACAGTAGTGCGACGGCCGCGACCACCATGTACGCGGCCACGTACAGGCGCAGCCGCGTGTAGCCGTAGCCGGCGTCGTACGCGACGAGCCGGACCCAGGACGAGTCGAGCAGCAGCAGGCAGCCGGCGAGCAGCAGCGCCGCCAGCAGGCGCGCCCGGGCTGGCAGGCCGCCGGTGTGGCGGTCGAGCGTCACGGTGAGCGCACCGCTCAGCGTCGCGACCAGCGTCAGCTCGCGGAAACCGCGGTGCACGGCGTCGGCCAGCGTCACGCCGCTGCCGCCGCGGGCGCCCGGGTTGCCGAACAGATACGACAGCTGCAGCGCGAAGTAGAGCGCGAGCAGCGCCACCACCGCGGCCAGCACGACCTGCGCCTCGACCTGCCCGAGGAAGCGCGCGGACGCCGAACGGGCGGCGCGCGCCGGCGCCGGCGGCGTCTCGCGCAGCATCGTTCCGCAGACGCCCAGCGCGAACGCGGCCACCGTCAGGAATACGCCGGTCTGGCCCGCGAAGCTCCACGAGGCGAGCCAGGCAACGCCGGCGCGGCGCCAGGCGTCGAAGGTCGGGTCGGCGCTGGCGAGCAGCAGCCAGAAAAGCGCCACCACCGGCAGTGCGACGACCAGCCCGCGCACGGTGGGAGCCGCGGAACCGGCGAGTCGGGAGGCCTCGGCGGCGCGGCGTGCGCACTCGGCGAGAGCCGTCGCGCAGGCGCGCGCCGGCGCCAGCAGCAGCCCGGCGCCCGGCAGCGGCCGGGCGGTGGTCGCGAGGGCGATCGACCCGCACCAGAGGCTCGCGAGCGCGAGCGGCAGCTGCAGCACGGGATCGCCGCTCAGCGACAGCGGCAGGGCGAGCGCGGCGCTCGCCGCGAGCGCCGGACGGCGCAGCGACGCGCGCCCGCGCTCATCGAGCAGCGCGGCCGCACCGGCCAGCAGCCACAGCAGCAGCGTCCAGTTGAGGCCGATCGGCGCGTCGTAGACGAACAGTGCGGCGCCGAGACCGGCGGTGAGCGCGACCAGCCAGGCGCTGCGCGCCTGCCGCAGCGTCCGGCCGGGCACGCTCTCCGCAAGCGAAAAAGTACTTTGCATTATAAAGTTTCTCCGGACAGCAAGGGAGCGGCGCCGGGCCTCAGCGCCGCAGGGTCTGGCGGGTGGTGTCGATCAGGGCCTCGAGGTGCGCGATGTAGCGCTCGAGGGCGCGGCGGCCGGTCGCGGTGAGCCGGTACTCGGTGCGCGGCCGGCGCTCGGCGAAGGACTTGCTGCAGGCGATGTAGCCGGCGTCCTCGAGCTTGCGTGCGTGCACGCTCAGGTTGCCGTCGGTCGTGGCGAGCAGCGCGCGCAGCTCGACGAAGGTCAGGGCGTCGCTGCCTGCCAGGGCGCTGACGAGACCCAGGCGCAGCCGGTGGTGCAGCAGTTCCTCCACGGACTCGGCGCCGCCGCCGGGGAGCGCGGCGAGCGGTGGCGCCGGGGCGCTCGGGCCGGGCCGCGCGGCGGCGGGTGGGCGACG
>JAFEDP010000681.1 GCA_018241545.1 Pseudomonadota bacterium | reverse complement strand
GGCCGCGACACCGGGTACTGGCCCGAGGAGATCGTCTCGAGCGAGGCGGCGACGCCGTCGATCTTGGCGGCGCTGATCTTGTCGCGGTTCTGGTCCACGTAGGAGAACGTGAACACGCCCACCGCGTTGCGGTCGCTCTTGAGCTTGCCCATGATGACCGCGTAGTCGGCCGATACGTCGGTCCAGGCGCCGTCCTCGCGCACGGTCTGGCAGGTCTTCTTGGCCTCGTCCTTGGACAGCGCCTTGATTTCGGCGACCTTCTCGCAGGCCGGGTCCATGACGAGCTCGACGAACGCGTCGCGCGTGCCGTGGTTCGGCGCCGGCCCGAGCACGACGATCGGGCGCTTCGGCAGCTTCGGGTCGATGTCGCTCCAGTTCCGGTACGGATTCGGCACCAGCTTGCCGCCCACCGACACGGTCTTGGCGACGGCGCGGTACAGCTGGTCACGCGTCAGGTCGAAGCTCGCGCCCTTGGTCGCGGCGGCGACGATGCCGTCGTAGCCGATGCGGAACTCCTCGATCCCGGTGACGCCGTTGGCGGCGCAGCCCTGCTTCTCCGCTGCGGTGATCGGCCGCGAGGCGTCGTTGATGTCCGGCGTGTCGGCGCCGGCGCCGGCGCAGAACAGCTTGAAGCCGCCGCCCGTGCCGGTCGACTCGACCACCGGCGTCTTGAACTTGCCGCCCTTGCCGAAGCGCTCGGCGACCGCGCTCGAGAACGGGTAGACGGTGGAGGAGCCGACGATCTGGATGGCGTCGCGGCCAGCGGCAGCGGCGGGCAGCGCCGCCGGCGCGGCGAGCGCCAGGGCGGCCAGGGTGCGGAGAGTCAGCGTCTGCATGGGGATCCTCGGTCGGTTGTAGAGTCGCGGCGCAATCGCGCGAGCCGGTAGGCTAGCGATCATGCGCGCGCATTCTGTGACCGCCATGTGACGGATCCGTGACAGGGCCCCGGCACTGCGGCGGCAACTACGCACGGCACTTGCGCGTTCAGGCACTTACGATGCGACCCGGACACGCGGTCAGGAGCACACGGTGGCACGCGTCCGGGCGAACGGGATCGACATCGAGTTCGAGAGCCACGGGCGGCCGCAGGACCCGGCGGTGCTCCTGGTCATGGGCCTCGGCCGGCAGCTGACGGCCTGGCCGGCGGACCTGCTCGCCGGGCTCGCCGGCGCCGGCTACCGGGTCATCGCCTACGACAACCGCGATGCGGGCCGCTCGACGGTGCTCGAGGCGGCCGGCCGGCCGCGCCTCGCGGCCGCGGTGCTGCGCCACCTCCTCGGCCTGCCGGTGCGCGCGCCCTACTCGCTTGCGGACCTCGCTGCCGACGCCGCGGGGCTGCTCGATGCGCTCGAGGTGCCGCGGGCGCACGTGGTCGGCGTCTCGATGGGCGGCATGATCGGCCAGGTGCTGGCCGCAACCCGCGCCGAGCGCGTCGCGAGCCTGACCTCGATCATGTCGACGAGCGGCGCGCGCGGGCTGCCCGGGCCGCGGCCGGCGGCGCGGCGCGCGATGATGTCGCGCCCGCCGCGCGGCGCCG
>JAFEDP010000680.1 GCA_018241545.1 Pseudomonadota bacterium | reverse complement strand
GAGGCGCACTTCAGCAAGGAGGAGATCCTCGTCGCCTACGTCAACGAGGTCTACCTCGGCCAGGACGGCGAGCGCGCCGTCCACGGCTTCGGGCTCGGCAGCCAGTTCTACTTCGGCAAGCCGGTCGACGAGCTCGATGCCGCCGAGCTCGCGCTGCTCGTCGGGCTCGTCAAGGGACCGTCCTACTACGACCCGGCCAAGCACCCGGACCGCGCGCGCGCGCGGCGCAACCTGGTGCTCAAGGAGCTCGCCGACGCGCGCCTGATCGGCCCCGCCGAGGCGGCGCGCGCGCAGCAGGAGCCGCTGGCGCTGCGCCCGCACGGCGGCGGCTACGTGCCGGCGTTCCTCGACCTCGTGCGCCGCCACCTGAAGCGCGACTACGCCGAGGCGGACCTCGCGGCGGCCGGGCTCGCGATCTACACGACGCTCGATCCGCGCGCCCAGGCCGCGGCCGAACGGGCGCTGACGCGCGGGCTGACCCGGCTCGACGCCGCGAGCCGCGTCCGCGACGCGCACCTCGAGGGCGCGGTGGTGGTCGCCGAGCCGCAGAGCGGCGACGTGCTGGCGGTGGTCGGTGGCCGCGACACCGGCAGCGAGGGCTTCGACCGCGCGCTCGACGCACGCCGGCCGATCGGCTCGCTGGTCAAGCCCGCCATCTACCTCACGGCGCTGGAGAGCGGCCAGTACACGGCGGCGAGCCTGCTCGAGGACGCGCCGCTCGAGCTCAAGCTGCGCGACGGCAGCGTCTGGGCGCCGCAGAACTTCACGCGCGAGACCTACGGCTCGGTGCCGATGGTGCGGGCGCTCGCCGAGTCGATGAACCTCGCCACCGTGCGCCTCGGGCTCGCCCTCGGCCTGCCGCGCGTCGCCGACACGCTGGTCAAGCTCGGGCTCGAGCGCGCGCCGGCACAGAACCCGTCGCTGCTGCTCGGCACCGTCGAGATGACCCCGCTCGAGGTCGTCGAGCTCTACGCGCCGCTCGCCAACGGCGGCTTTCGGACCCGGCTGCGCGCGGTGCGCGCGGTGCTGGACGAGCAGGGCACGGCCCTCAAGCGCTTCCGGCTCGAGGTCGAGGCGGCGGCGCCGCCGGCGGCGGTGTACGCGCTCGACCGCATGCTCGCGCAGGTCACCGAGCGCGGCACCGGCCACGGCGCCGCGGCACGCCTGCCGCGCGGCATCGTGGCGCCGGCCAAGACCGGCACCTCCTCGGACCTGCGCGACAGCTGGTTCGCCGGCTTCACCGGCAGCCTGCTCGCGGTCGTCTGGGTCGGCTACGACGACAACCGCCCGACCGGCCTCACCGGCGCCGCCGGCGCGATGCCGGTGTGGGCGGACACGGTCGCGAGCCTGCGGCCGACCTCGTGGGAACCTGCGCCGCCGCCCGAGGTCGAGGAACGATGGATCGAGTTCTCCACCGGCCTCGAGACCCGTCCCGGGTGCAGCGCGGACGCGATCCCGGTGGCGGTGCCCCACGGAACGGCCCTGCCGGCCAAGTCCGGCTGCGCGGCCCCCGCCGGCGAGTCGCTGGTCGATAAAC
>JAFEDP010000067.1 GCA_018241545.1 Pseudomonadota bacterium | reverse complement strand
CGAACGAATACGGGAACCCGCGGCGGAACCAGTTCTTGTAGTTCGCGTAGCACGCGGCCATCGGGTGGCGCGTCAGGTGCACGATCCGCGCCTGCGGGAATGCGCGCAGGATCGCCCCGAGGTAGAAGAAGTTCGTGACGTTCTTGTCGCTGAACCGCGGCTTGCTGCCGCGCCAGGGTCGGACCCGCGCCAGGTATTCCGTCGCGAGCGTCGCGCCGTCGAGGCCGGCGATCAGCGCCGCGTACTCGCGGATGTCGAGGTCGACCGGTGGGCGGGTTCGGGCGATCGCGCCGCCGATCGCCTCGTAGAACACGGCCAGCTCGCCGGCGGAATGCACCTGCGAATGGCTGCCGAGGATCTGGTCCACGAGCGTCGTGCCGGTGCGCGGCAGCCCGACGATGAAGATCGGGCTCTCGCCGGTCGTGTCCGGCGCCACCGGCTCCAACTCCGGGAAGGCGGCCATCATGCTCTCGACCATCGCGCGGTCGAGGGCGGCGTCGTAGTTGATGCGCGTGCGTTCGAGGCCATTCGCGGCCCGCACGTGCCGCCAGCTGGCGGCGTAGTCGGCGACGTCCTCGTAGGCCTTGGCGAGCGCGAAGTGCAGCGGCACCGCGTGCGCCGGGTCGGTCGAGTTGCGCGCAAGTGCCGCCTCGAGCGCGGCGATCGAGTCCTGCCCTGCGTGCTGCCGCCGCAGCTCGCCGCGCGCCTTGAGCGCCTCGGCGTTGGCCGGATCGAGGGCGATGACCGCCTCGTAGTCCTGCGCGGCGCGGTCGAACGCTCCGAGATAGCGGTGCAGCGTCGCGCGTCGCAGCAGCATCGCCGTATTGTGCGGCGCCACTGCGATCGCGCGGTCGCAGAGCCGGATCGCGCGCGCGTGCTCGTTGGCGTGGACCAGGAACCCGTTGACGGCCTCGAGCGCTGCCGGTTCGTCGCCGGCGACCTCGGCGGCCGCGTCGGCGGCGGCGATCGCCTCGGCCCGCCGGCCGAGCACCAGCAGGCATTCGGCACGCTGGATGAGGCAGGCGAGATCGCCAGGGCACGCTGCAATGCCGCCGTCCGCGAGCGCGAGCGCCTGCTCCGGTCGATCCGACAGCAGCGCCACGAAGCTGCCGAGCAGCCAGCCGGCCGGATCCGCCGGCCAATGGCCGCGGCACGCCGCTGCAGCCTCCGCGGCTCGCGCCCAGTCGCGGGCCTCCATGCACGCGGCGATCGTGCGCCTGAAATCCGCTACCGAAGGTGTGCTCATCGCGGTCGTGGGCCTCCGTCCAGCGAGGGCGGCATGGTGCGAGCTTAGACTGCGCCCGTCTAGTCGCCGTCCGAGAGTGTAGTTGCGAGAAAACAACCGGATTGCTCGAGGTGATCGAATCCGGTCTGTCGCGGCGCCGGGCATCGGGGTCGCCGGGACGCCCGAATTCGAAATTGGGTCGGTCGCGCCGGCGGACCTGGCGGCGGTCCTGCCGACAAGTATCTGATTTTAATTAAATCCACGATCGGGGGCGCGCCACTCTGGCTTTCCCCGTCCACCGCCTTCGCCATGGCGCGGCGACCCCGGTACGCCGGGCCAACTTGTTGTGGCGTGCCGACACGATGCTATACTCCGGCCATCTGGGGAAGAACCCATAGAGACGCTCTAAGACGTCCGTTTGAGGGAGTGTTCGCGTGCGATGCGCGCCGGGGCGTTGGATCCCGCGGTGCGTCGACTTGCAGCGTCGTGCTCCGGCAGATGGTCGGCGTCACTATGTCAGCCTTCGCCCGCGCAGGGATCTTCGTACATTCGGCCTGCTACTGGGAGACTCACGCAAATGTCCAATTCCCGTAACCGTAACTTGCAGAGCGCCGTGCACTTTGCGCTCGCCGGCAGCGCCCTCGCCGCCGCGGCCGCCGCAAATGCCCAGACCGCGCCCGCGCCCTCGACCGCCGGAACGGCCGTCGAAGAGGTGGTCGTCACGGGTTCGCGCATCGCGCTGGCCCCGAATCAGATCTCGATCAGCCCGGTCACGCAGGTGTCCGCCTCCGACCTCCAGCAGACCGGCACGACGCGCGTCGAAGACATGCTGAACCAGCTGCCGCAGGTGTTCGCGGCGCAGGGCTCGACGGTGTCGAACGGCGCCGACGGCACGGCGCAGGTCAACCTGCGCAACCTCGGTGCGCAGCGCACCCTGGTGCTCGTCAACGGCCGCCGGCTCGGGCCTGGCGACCCGCGCGGCAACAGCGCCTCGGACCTGAACCAGATCCCGACCGAGCTCATCGACTCCGTCGAACTGCTGACCGGCGGCGCCTCGTCGGTGTACGGCGCGGACGCGGTCGCGGGCGTCGTCAACTTCAAGCTCAACGACCACTTCGAGGGCGTGAAGTTCACGGCCAACTACGGCATGTTCAACCACCACCAGGACAACGACGGCCTGGGCGGCACGGTGCTCGCGAACCACAACGCGGTCGACGGGACCTCCTTCGCCCCGGCGCCGAACAACGTCAACACGGGCTTCACCAAGGACCTGGCGTTCATCGTCGGCATGAACACGGCGGACGGAAACGGCAACGCCACGGCCTACGTGACGTACCGCAACGTCGCGGGCGTCCTGCAGTCGAAGTACGACTACAGCGCCTGCACCTTCGGTTCCGGCTACGCCACCTATGACTATGGCGGCGTCCAGAAGCCGGGCATGTTCGACTGCAGCGGTTCCTCGACCTCCTACCCCGGCCGCTTCCAGCTGTACAACGGGCCGGCGCCGTTCAGCAAGCCGCTGCGTACGATCGTCCCCGGCGGTCCCGCCAACGGCTACAGCACCGTGACGATCGGCCCCGACGGCACGCTGCTGCCGTTCACGAACGCCAACCGCTACAACTACGGCCCGGCCAACTACTTCCAGCGGCCGGACGAGCGCTGGATGGGCGGCGTGTTCGCGCACTACGAGTTCAACGAGCACGCGACCGTCTACACGGAAATGCAGTTCATGGACGACCGCTCGGTGTCGCAGATCGCGCCGTCGGGCTCGTTCTTCGGCGCGCCGATCATGGTCAACTGCGCCAATCCGTACCTGTCGTCCACGATGCTCTCGGCCTGGTGCGGCGGCGAGACGACCGGCAACACCTATCTCGCGATCGGCCGGCGCAACATCGAAGGTACGGGTCGTACCGACGATCTGCGCCACCAGTCGCTGCGGATGGTGGTCGGCGACAAGGGCAAGATCGTCGATGGCTGGACCTACGACGTCTACGGCATGTACGCGTCGACGAGCCTCTCCGACACCTACCAGGACTTCTCGCGGTCGCGCTTCGCCAGCGCGCTCAACGTCATCCAGGGTCCGAACGGCCCGCAGTGCGCCGACCCGCAGGCGGTCCTGCAGGGTTGCGTGCCGTGGAACGTCTTCCAGCCCGGCGGCGTGACGCCGGCGGCCGAGGCCTACCTCTCCGTCCCGCTGCTCAACTCCGGTGTCGTGAAGCAGTACGTCATCAGCGCGAACGTGACGGGCGACTTCGGTCGTCTCGGCTGGCAGCTGCCGACGGCGAAGTCCGGCGCCAAGGCCAACTTCGGCGTCGAGTGGCGTGACGTCAACAGCGAGACGCTGCCGGACGTCGAGTACCAGACCGGCGACGGCGCGGGCCAGGGCGCGGCGACGCTGCCGGTTTCCGGCGGCATCATCTCGCGCGAAGCCTTCGTCGAGCTCAACCTGCCGCTCATCGACGACAAGCCGGGCGCGCAGTCGCTGGCGTTCGATACCGCCTACCGCTACTCCGACTACTCGCTCGGCTTCAAGACCAACACCTACAACTTCGGTCTGGAGTGGGCGCCGGTGCAGGACGTGCGGCTGCGCGGCAGCTGGGCGCGCGCGGTGCGTGCGCCGAACGTCGGCGAGCTGTTCGCCCCCGACACCGTGGCCCTGGACGGCACGATCGACCCGTGCGCGACCAGGAACATCCCCGGTACCCCGGGCCTGCCGGCGGCCACCTGCGCCCTCGGCAATCCCGGCGCCGGCGCCAACTACGGCAACATCCTTGCCAACTCGGCGGCGCAGTACAACGGCTACGTTGGCGGCGTGTCGACGCTGCAGCCGGAAACCGCGATCACCAAGTCCTTCGGCATCGGCTGGACGCCGTCGTTCATGCCCGGGTTCCGCGCCCAGGTCGACTGGTACGACATCAACATCACGAACGTGATCGCCCCGACCGGCGCCAACACGATCCTGAACTACTGCTACAGCCAGCAGCTGTTCTGCGATCAGATCCATCGCGACTCGAACGGGTCGCTGTGGTTGTCGAACCAGGGCTACGTCGTGGACCTGCCGTCGAACAACTCGGGTCTCGAGCAGAAGGGCATCGACTTCGATCTGTCGTACCGCCTGAGCATGGGCTCGGCCGGCAAGCTGACGACCCAGTTCAACGGCACGTACGTGATCTCGGCGATCACGACGCCGATCGAGGCGATCAACGGCGTGTCGTACGCCTCGACTGCGTACGACTGCGCCGGCTACTACGGCCCGAACTGCCTCACGCCGACGCAGCGCTGGCGCCACACGATGCGCATGACGTGGCAGACGCCGTGGAAGGGTGCGGACGTTTCGCTGGCCTGGCGCTACTACGGCCCGGTCAAGCTCGACGCGCTCAGCCCGAACCCGAACATCCGGGCGGGGGCGGGCGACAACGCCTCGCTGATCGCGAGCGGCCTCGTGTCGAACACGGACGCGTACCTGAGCTCCCGGAGCTACCTGGACCTGACCGGTTCGGTGAACTTGGGCGAGCACACGTCGCTGCGCATCGGCATCAACAACCTGCTCGACAAGAGCCCGCCGCTGATCGGAACCACCAACCTTCCGGGCACGTTCGGCAACGGCAACACGTTCCCGCAGGTGTACGACTCGCTGGGCCGCTACGTCTTCGGGACGGTCACGGTCCAGTTCTAAGCAAACAGACCTCGGTGCAACCTCGACGGCGGGCTTCGGCCCGCCGTTTTCTTTTGTGCGCACGCAGCGGATGACCCGGCGATGCGTGCGGGCCCGCCAGGATGGGCGCTCGCGCCCTCGGGCGCCGCCGGGGTCGATCGTGTGGAGCCGTCGCGACCCGACGGACAGGGCAATCGCGCGACCCGGAGCCACGCGCTGCCGGCTCGCTCCGCGGTTGCACGCGCGGCCGCGACTGCGGCGCGTGCGTCGCGCCGGCGCGTAGCGGACCCTGCCGGCGGCGGCGGGAGTCGTGCATGATGGCCCGTCGAACCTGACAGCGACCGGGAACCGCCGGAATGGAACGCGATCGAGAAGCCGACCTCGCCACGCTGCACGCCGTGCACGCGGCCGCCACCGGCAACGAGTTCGCGAAAGCCGCGGCGCTCGCCCGGCCGGCGCTCGAGTCCGGGCTCGAGCATCCGCTGCTCTACAATGTCCTGGCGCTGCGACTGGAGCAGGAGGCCCGGCTGCCCGAGGCCGTGGCACTGCTGCGCCGGGGGGCGGAGCGCTTCCCGTCCGACGTCGGGATCCGCAACGCCCTCGGCCTGTGCCTGCTGCGCCTCGAGCGACCGGGCGAGGCACTCGCGCAGTTCGATGCGCTGCTCGCGGTCTCCCCGGACCTCGCCTTCGCGCACACGAACCGCGGTGCCGCGCTGCTCGGCACGGGCGCGCTCGCGAAGGCCGAGCAAAGCTATCGCCGCGCGCTTGAGCTCGATCCCAAGCAGGTCGTCGCGATGACCGGCATCGCCAACATCGCGGTACGGCGCGGCGTCTACGACCTCGGGCGCATCTGGGCCGAGCAGGCGCTCGCGGTCGCACCGGACTTCCCGGACGCGATCGTCAGCCTCGCCGGCGCGCGCCTCGGCGAGGGCGCCGCCGCCGATGCGGTGGCACACCTGGAGCGGCTGCTCGCGGACTCGCGGCTGATCGGCGCGGAGCGCGCCCATGCGAACGGGCTCAGGGGCGATGCGCTCGATGCGCTCGGCAGGACCGAGGAGGCGTTCGCCGCGTACACGCTGTGCAACGAGGAACTCAGGCGTCAGTACGCCCCGCGCTACGCCGGCGGCCAGACGGCGCTCGGCTACGTTCGTGCGCTGGGGTCCTATTTCGAGACCGCGCAGGCGGGCGACTGGCGGCTTCCTCCCGCGCCCGGCGGGGCGGCGGCGCCGGCGCGCGGCCACGTGTTCGTGCTCGGCTTCCCGCGCTCGGGAACGACGCTGCTCGAGGTGGCGCTCGAGGGCCAGCCGCAGATGGTCAGCGCCGGCGAGAACGAGCTGCTGATCGACGGCATCCACGAGTTCATGGGAGATCCCGCCGGCCTGGATCGGCTGTCCCGGGCCGGCGCCAGTGATCTCGAGCGCCTCCGGGCCGCGTACTGGGGACGCGCCGCCGACGCTGGTGCGGACCCCGCCGGGCGCGTCTTCATCGACAAGCACCCGCTCAACACACTGAAACTGCCGCTGATCGTTCGCCTGTTCCCCGGGGCGAAGATCCTGTTCGCGTACCGCGATCCGCGGGACGTCGTGCTGAGCTGCTTCCGGCGGCGATTCCAGATGAGCGCGCCGATGTACGAGCTCCTGACGCTCGAGGGAGCGGCGCGCTTCTACGACGCGACGATGACGCTCGCGGATCGCCTCGTCCCGTACCTGCCGTCCGCGCCCCGCCACGTCCGCTACGAGACGCTGGTCGCCGACTTCGACGCCGAGATGCAGGGGCTGTGCCGGTTCCTCGACATTGAATGGACCACGCAGATGCGCGACTTCGGCGCGCGCACCCGGGCGCGCACGCATGCGACGCCGAGCACCGCGCAGCTCGCGCGCGGCCTCGACGCCGGCGGAATCGGCGCCTGGCGCCGCTACGCGGAGCCGATGGCGCCGGTGCTACCGCTGCTCGAGCCGTGGGTCACGCGCTACGGCTACGGACCCTAGCGGGCGCGCGCGGCGGCGCTCGAGCGTCAGCGGCCGTCGGCAGCGGAGGCCCGGAGGCGATCGCCGGGCTTGATCGCCAGCCGGCTGGCGGTGCCGCCCGCCAGCTCGAGCACCGCGGTCACGACGCCCATGGAGCTGATCGTCGCCTCCGACATCGGCGTCGCGTTCTCCACGAGGCGGATCACGCGCCCATCCGGGCCGACGAACAGCAGGTCGAGCGGGATCAGCGTGTTCTTCATCCAGAACGCCGTCACCTGCGGAGGCTCGAACAGGAACAGCATGCCGCGGTCGGCCGCGAGCGACTTCACGAACATCAGGCCCCGATTGCGCCGCGGCTCGGTGTCGGCGACCCAGGCTTTGAACACGTGCGTGTGCGCGCCGGAGTCGATCTCGACGCGCATCGTCGGGAAGCGGCTCAGCGGCTCCGGCGGGGGTTCCACCGCGCGCGCCGGCGGCACGGCCGCGGCGACGAGCGCGAGGGCGGCGAGCGCCGCGAGTGCGCGGCGCCGCGTCAGCGGGGCGTGGTCGGCGGCGTCGGCGGCGTCGGCGGATCGGGTTCCCATGCGAGCTGCCCGCGAAAGTCGAAACGGGACACCAGTATCGCATCCTCGCCGCCGACCGCGCGCGCGGGCTCGAGGCAGAAGCCCCGCGCCTCGATCCGCCAGCGGCGCCGGTCGCGATCGCCGGCGCGCGCCGGCAGCGGCGCCTGGCGCACCTCGTCGAGCTCGCACTTGTCCTCGCCGCGCGTGCCGTACACGGCGCCACCGGCGCGGATCAGCGTCACGTTGACGGGCACGGCCCGTCCGTCCGCGCCCTCGGCGAGCCGGGGCGCGGCGAACACCAGCGTCAGGCGCTCCTCGCCGAGGGGGCCGGTGAAGGTGACGCGCAGCCCCTTGCCGTCCGGCCGGCGCATGCCGTCGCAGTCGAGCGCCGCGGCCTGCCAGCGCAGCTCGGCGTCGAGGGCGCCGGCGAGGCGCGCCTCGAGGTAGGCGTCCGGCAGCCCGTCGCAGCTCATTCGCCGTCCTGCGACAGGAGCAGCGTGCGCGCGAGCTGGCCGTGCAGCGAGCCGAGCCCGCGGGCCGCGTGCATCAGCGCGGTCAGCAGCAGCACGCCAACGAGCGCCAGCGGCAGCGAGACCGGCCACGGCAGCACCTCGCCGTCGATCTGCAGCGCCGCCTGCGTGTGGCCGAAGGCGTGCAGCAGCGCCATCACGGGCGAGGACAGCAGGCCGAGGCTGAGCGAGGTGCCGATGATCGCGACCGAGAAGTACAGCACCCCGAGCGGCAGCATCGCGACCATGTACAGGATGGTGGTCCAGGTGCGCCGGTCGACGAGCATCTCCTTGATGCGCGCGCCGAGCCCGAGGCCGGCGGTCGAGCGCACCGGCCGGCGCGGCATGCGTACGCCGAGCAGGCCCTCGACGAGGCGACCCTCGACGAGCGACAGCACCCGCGTCAGGCCGATGAACAGCAGGAAGAACGGCACGCCGATGATCAGCACCGCGAAGCCCGCCGACATCGCGAGGCCCGTCACGGCCACGGTGAAGTAGAAGATGCCGGTGACGAGCGACAGGAACAGGAAGAAGAGCGCGGTCCACGCACGGCTGTCGGCGTAGACGCCGAAGAACCGGCCGAGCAGCGTCGTGCGTGGCCGCGGCGCCACCGGCCGGATGGCCTCGCGCACCGTCTTCTCGGTGGTGCGGTAGGCCTCGGCCACCTCGTCGGGCGCGCCGTAGGTGCTCGCGATCAGCTCGAGCACGTCGGCCTCGCTCTTGTCGGCGTGGCTGGCGACCTCGGCGCGCAGGTACTCCTCGGCGTCGTAGAGGGCGTCCTGCACCAGGGCCGGGTCCTCGCCCTTGAGGGCGTCACGCAGCTGCGCGAGGTACTGGTCGATCGAGCGGGGGGCGGGACGGTTCATGGTCGCTCACTCTCGGTGGGGGACGCTCCACCCGCGGCGGGGCGGGCGACGGCGTCGACGAAGTCGCGGGTCGAGGTCCAGACGGCGAGCCAGCGCGCGAGCGTCTCGCGGCCGGCGTCGGTGATGCGGTAGTAGCGCCGCGGCGGTCCGGCGTAGGAGGGGACGACGCGGCTCGCGAGCAGCCCGTGCGCCGAGAGCGTGCGCAGCACGGGGTACAGGGCCCCCTGCTTCATGGGGCTGCCGCCCACGCTCATGCCCTGCAGGCGCTTGGCGATCTGGTAGCCGTACAGGTCCTCGGTCGCGCGGTCGAGCGCGCTGAGCAGCACGAGCGCGATAAGGCCGGCGTTGAGTTCCTTCTGGAACTTGCGCACGAGGCCCTCGACGTCGAGGGAGCCGGCGGCGGCGTCGGGGCCGTCGGCGTCGGGGCTGTCAGCAGGTGTCTCGTTGATCATGGCTGAGTTGAACTATACAACTCAGTTAACACTAGTCAATACCTAGTAATAGTGTTTTGGTCACAAGTGCGGCGCTGCCTCCAGCCACGCCGGAAGGGCGCCGCTGGCCCGGTGCTAGACTGCCCCCGCCCAATCGTCGTCGAGAGTCACGTAAGTCCATGAATGGTCAGAAGTTCACGCTTGAGGTCAACCCGATTCTGCCCCCCCAGCTGCGGCGCCTGCCGGAGCTGGCCGCCAACCTCCGGTTCAGTTGGCACCGCCCCACCCGGCGCCTGTTCGAGATGCTCGACGAGCGGCTGTGGAACGCCGTGGGCGGCAATCCCCGCGTGTTCCTGCGCTGCATCGACCAGGCCTCGCTCGACCGGGCGGCGGCGTCGGACGCGTTCCTCGACCAGTACCACCAGGTGCTGCGCGGCTTCGACGCCTACCAGCGCGAGCCCCGCCACAACAGCCCGGGCACCGACCTCGAGCCCGGCGACCGCGTCGCCTACTTCTGCGCCGAGTACGGCGTCCACGAGAGCTTCCCGAACTACTCCGGCGGCCTCGGCGTGCTCGCCGGCGATCACTGCAAGACCGCGAGCGACCTCGGCCTCGAGTTCGTCGCGGTGGGCCTCCTGTACCGGCAGGGCTACTTCCACCAGACGCTGGACCCCGACGGCAACCAGGTGCCCGAGTACCGCGAGTCGAGCTCGGACGACCTCGCGGTCTCGCTCGCGCTCGGCCCCGACGGGCTGCCGGTCAAGGTGCGGGTGCGCCTCGGTGCCCGCGAGGTCGTGGCACAGGTGTGGCGCGCCACCGTCGGGCGCGTCGACGTGCTGCTGCTCGACACCAACCTCGCGGACAACGCGGAGCCCGACCGCGCCATCACCCACCAGCTCTACGGCGGCGACCGCGAGCGGCGCCTGCAGCAGGAGATGATCCTCGGCATCGGCGGGGTGCGGGCGCTGCGCGCGCTCGGGCTCGCGCCGACGGTGTGGCACATGAACGAGGGACACGCCGCGTTCCTCGCGATCGAGCTCCTGTGCGAGCAGGTGGCGGCGGGGCTGCCGTTCGCCGCGGCGCGCGAGGCGGTCGCGGCGGCGGTCGTGTTCACGACCCATACGCCGGTCGCCGCCGGCCATGACGCGTTCGCGGCCGACCTCGTGCTGCGCTACTTCGAGGACTACGCCCGCCGACTCGCGCTCGACCCCGCCGCGTTCCTGGCCCTCGGGCGCGCCGGCGGCGCGGGCGACTTCAACATGACGCTGCTCGCGCTCAACCTGTCGCGCCACCAGAACGGCGTCAGCCGCATCCACGGCGGGGTGTCGTCGCGCATCTGCGCCTACGCCTGGCCGGAGGTGCCGGCGGCCGACAACCCGATCGGCTACGTCACCAACGGCGTGCACGTGCCGACCTTCCTGTTCCAGCGCTGGAAGGACGTGCTCGATGCCGAGTTCGGCATGGAGTGGCGCCGCCGGCTCAACGAGCCCGACTACTGGGAGAAGGTCTACGCGCTGCCCGACTCGCTGTTCTGGGACGTCAAGCTCTCCATCAAGGCGAGCCTCCTCAAGCTGCTGCGCACCCGCCTCAAGGCCAGCTGCGGCCGCAACCAGGTCAGCGACGCCCACTTCCGCCGGCTGGCGCGCTGGCTGAACCCGGACCAGCCGCGCGTGCTGACGATCGGCTTCGCGCGCCGCTTCGCGACCTACAAGCGCGCCAACCTGCTGTTCCGCGACCCGAAGTGGCTGGCCTCGATCGTCGGCGACGCGGAGCGGCCGGTCGTGTTCGTGTTCGCCGGCAAGGCGCATCCGGCCGACGAGCCGGGCCGGCAGATGATCCGCGACGTCTACGCGATGTCGCAGCGGCCGGAGTTCATCGGCCGCGTGCTGTTCATCGAGGACTACGACATCGGCCTCGCGCGCTCGCTGGTGGCGGGCGTCGACGTCTGGCTCAACAACCCCGTGTACCCGCTCGAGGCCAGCGGCACCAGCGGCATGAAGGCGGGCATCAACGGCACGCTCAACCTGTCGATCCTCGACGGCTGGTGGGCCGAGGGCTTCGACGGCCACAACGGCTGGGCGATCCCGTCCTCGACCGCCGAGGACGGCCGCCGCGACG
>JAFEDP010000679.1 GCA_018241545.1 Pseudomonadota bacterium | reverse complement strand
CTGCTCTACCGCTGAGCTAACGGCCCGTCCGGGCGCGGCAGTTTATCAGGACACCCCGCGCCGGATGATCCGGGGCCGCCGGGCCCTCAGGCGGGGCGATAGCGCGTCGGGTCGGACAGTCCCGCCGCCTCGAAGCCCGCGCGCCGCAGCCGGCAGGCGTCGCAGCGCCCGCAGGCGCGGCCGGCCGCGTCCGGCTGGTAGCACGAGACCGTGAGCGCGTAGTCGACCCCGAGCGCCGTCCCGGCGCGGACGATGTCGGCCTTACTGAGCGCGATCAGCGGCGTGCGGACCTCGAAGCGCGCGCCCTCGACCCCGGCCTTGGTGGCGAGGTTGGCGAGGTGCTCGAAGGCGGCGATGAACTCCGGGCGGCAGTCCGGGTAGCCGGAGTAGTCGACCGCGTTGACGCCGACGTGGATCTCGCGCGCGCCGAGCACCTCGGCCCAGCCGAGCGCGAGCGCGAGGAACACGGTGTTGCGCGCCGGCACGTAGGTCACCGGGATCCCCGCGCTCGGTGACTCCGGGACCGCGATGGCCTCGTCCGTCAGCGCCGACCCGCCGATGCCGGCGAAGTCGATGCGCATCGTGCGGTGCTCGCGCGCCCCGAGCGCGGAGGCGACCCGCGCGGCGGCCTCGAGCTCGACGCGGTGGCGCTGGCCGTAGTCGAAGCTGAGCGCGTAGCACTCGCGACCGTCACGGCGCGCGAGCGCGAGCACGGTCGCCGAGTCGAGGCCGCCGGAGACGAGCACCACCGCGCGCGGCGCGCTCACCGGCCCGGCTCCCCGCCCCACAGGAGCTTGTGCAGCTGCAGCTGCAGGCGCACCGGCAGTCGGTCGGCGAGGATCCACTCGGCGAGCTCGGTGGCATCGAGCGCCCCGTGGCTCGGCGAGAACAGCACCTGCGTCCGGTCGGCCAGCGCACGCTCGGCCACGAGTGCGCGCGACCACTCGTAGTCGGCCCGGTCGCAGAGCACGAACTTCACGAGGTCCTGCGGGCGCACGGCCTCGAGGTTGTCGAGGAAGTTGCGCCCCGCCTCGCCCGAGCCCGGCGTCTTGACGTCGAGCACGCGCACCACGCGCGGGTCGACGCCGCGCGCATCGAGCGCGCCGCTCGTCTCGAGCGAGACCCGCAGCCCCGCGTCGCACAGCGCCGCGAGCAGCGGGTGCACGTTCGGCTGCGCCAGCGGCTCCCCGCCGGTGACGCAGGCGTAGCGCGCGCCGAAGGAGCGCACGCGCGCGAGCACGTCGGCGATCGACCACCACTCCCCGCCGTAGAAGGCGTACTCGGTGTCGCAGTAGCGGCAGCGCAGCGGGCAGCCGGTCAGGCGCACGAACGCGGTGGGCAGGCCGGCGGTGTCCGCCTCGCCCTGCAGCGAGTGGAACACCTCGGTGATCCGCAGCCGCTCACCGGCCGGGATCGCGTCGCGCGCGACCGCCACGGCCGCCTCAGCGCTTCTCGGCGTCCATGACGCTCAGGCGCTTGCGCGCCTCGGCCGCGGCCGGCGAGTCACCGTACTTCTGGATCACGCGCGCGAGCGCCTCGCGC
>JAFEDP010000678.1 GCA_018241545.1 Pseudomonadota bacterium | reverse complement strand
AGCGCGCGCTCGCCGAGGTGCTCGCGGACCTCGCGCAACCCTCGCCGATGCTGCGCCTGGTGCAGGGCGACGTGGGCTCGGGCAAGACCGTGGTCGCGGCGCTCGCCGCGCTCGCGGCGGTCGAGTGCGGCTACCAGGCCGCGGTGATGGCCCCGACGGAGCTGCTCGCCGAGCAGCACGCGCAGAACTTCGCGCGCTGGCTGCGGCCGCTCGGGCTGCCGGTGGCGCTGCTGACCGGGCGCCTGACGGGGCGCGCGCGCCAGGCGGCGCTCGATGCGGTGGCGGCCGGCGTCGAGGTGCCGCTGGTCGTCGGCACGCACGCGCTGTTCCAGGAGGGCGTGCGCTTCGGCCGGCTGGCGCTCATGATCATCGACGAGCAGCACCGCTTCGGCGTGCACCAGCGCATGGCGCTGCGCGAGAAGGGCCTCGCCCAGGGGCGGTTCCCGCACCAGCTGATCATGACCGCGACCCCGATCCCGCGCACGCTCGCGATGACCGCCTACGCCGACCTCGACGTCTCGGTCATCGACGAGCTGCCGCCGGGGCGCACGCCGGTCAGGACCGTGGTGATGCCCGAGACGCGCCGCGACGAGGTGGTGGCCCGCATCGACGCCGCCTGCCGCGACGGCCGCCAGGCCTACTGGGTGTGCCCGCTGATCGAGGAGTCGGAGGAGCTCGAGGCGCAGGCGGCCGAGGCCACCCACCGGGCGCTCGCCGCGGCGCTGCCGGACCTCAAGATCGGGCTCGCGCACGGGCGGCTGACGCCGGCGCGCAAGGAGGCGGTGATGGCGGCCTTCAAGCGCGGCGAGCTCGGGCTCCTGGTCGCGACCACGGTCATCGAGGTCGGGGTCGACGTGCCGAACGCGAGCCTGATGGTCATCGAGAACGCCGAGCGCATGGGGCTCGCGCAGCTGCACCAGCTGCGCGGCCGGGTCGGGCGCGGCGCGGCGGAGTCGAGCTGCGTGCTCTTGTACCGGGCGCCGCTGTCGCCGCTCGCGCGCGAGCGGCTCGAGGTCATGCGCACGACCACCGATGGCTTCGAGGTGTCGCGCCGCGACCTCGAGCTGCGCGGCCCGGGCGAGCTGCTCGGCACCCGCCAGACCGGGCTCATGCAGATGAAGGTGGCCGAGCTCGTGCGCGACGCCGACCTGCTGCCGCGCGTGCAGGCCGCGGCCGAAGTGATGCTGGCGCGCTATCCCGATAACATAGGCCCCCTGCTGCGGCGCTGGATCGGCGCGCGCGAACGCTACGGCAAGGTGTGAGGAAGGACCCCGGGAGCCGGTCGATGAGGCACTACGACACGATCGCCGCCGCCCCGCTGCTGCCGCTCGACCTGTGGCTGCCCGGCCGCGAGATCCTGCGCGGCGTCCCGCCGGGCCTCGCCGCCTGGCTGACCGACGCGGGGCTGCTGACCGAGCGCATCCGCGCGGCGAGCGGCCAGGTGGCCGCGGTGCGCGTGGTCGAGGAGCGCCTCGGGTTCCTGTCGGCCGAGCAGCGCGCGCTGCTGGAGGCGCCGGCGGACAGCTGCTTCGTGCGCCAGGTCG
>JAFEDP010000677.1 GCA_018241545.1 Pseudomonadota bacterium | reverse complement strand
GGCCCAGCTGTGCGCCACCCAGCCGCCGATCGGCAGCGCGAGCCCGGCGCCCACGAAGAGTCCCGAGGAGTACACCGCGAGCGCGAGGCCGCGCCGGTCGCGCCTGAAGTAGTCGCCGATCAGCGAGTACGCCGCCGGCGAGGCGCTCGCCTCCCCCACGCCGACGCCGACGCGCGCCACCGCGAGCTGGGCATAGCTGCCCGCCAGGCCCGACAGCGCGGTCATCGCGGACCACACGGCGAGCCCGAGCGCGATCAGCCGCACGCGATACCAGCTGTCGGCCAGGCGGCCCAGCGCCACACCGAAGAGCGAGTAGAAGATCGCGAAGGCCGTCCCGTACAGGAAGCCGAGCTGCGCATCGCTGATCGCGAGCGCGCGCTTCACGTCCTGGGCGAGGATCGACAGCAGCTGACGGTCGATGAAATTGACGATATAGACCAGGAACAGCACGCCCACGACGTACCAGGCGTACCCGCCGCCGACGGCCCGCGGCGAGCCATGGCCCTGCCCCTCGCTCGCCATCCCGCCCCCCTTTCCGCCCGGCCCGTCTGCGCGGACCGTGGCAGTCGTTGCGCGCCCTACTGCTCGCCGAGCATACCGACGATCGGCAGGCGCGCCGCGCGCAGCGCCGGGAACATCCCGCCGATGAACCCGACGACGAGCGCCAGCATCAACGCACTGACGCACAGCGCCGGCGTGATCTTGAACGTGAACACGACCTGGGTGAAGTTCGAGCTGAGCGTCGAGGCCGAATAGCCCTGGAAGAGCACGGTCGCCGCGACGATGCCGAGCACGCCGCCGACGAGCGCGAGCACCAGCGCCTCGGCGAGCGTCCCCGCGAAGGTCGGGAGCTTCCCGAAGCCGATGGCACGCAGCGTGGCGATCTCGGTACCGCGACTCGCGACCGAGCTGTACATCGTGTTGAGAGCGCCCGCGAGTGCGCCGATCGCCATGATGATGGCCAGCGGCCAGCCGAGCTTCTGGATCAGGTCACTCGACTGCTTGGCCTGCTCGGCGAAGTATTCCTGCTCGGTGGACACGGCGAGCTTGAGCCGCGGGTCCTTGTCGACGTAGGCCTTGAGCGCCGGCAGCGCCCCGGGGCCCTCGAGCCGCGCGTGGATCGTCTGGAAGAAGTTGGCGCGCTTGAAGACGCTCTGCACCACGCCGACGTCGCCCCACAGCTCCGACTCGCGAACCGTGCCGCCGTCCTCGAAGATGCCGACGATGGTCCACACGCTCTGGCCGAGTCGCAGGGTCCGGCCGAGGTCGAAGCCGGCGAACTCGCGCACGACGCTGCGTCCCGCCACGATCTCGTTGGTGCCTGGACGGAACATCCGGCCTTCCGCGATGCGGACATTGTGGCGCAGCGTGAAGCCCGTGAGCGGCAGGCCGCGCAGCGGCAGGTTGGCGCGCAGGCCGCTCGAGCGGCTCACGCCGTCGACGATCACGTACAGCTCGGCCGACACCTGCGGGCGCCCGGCCTCGCGCGCGATCCCCGGCGCCTCCTCGATGAGGTCGCACTGCTCGCGCGTGACGGCGCTGTTGAT
>JAFEDP010000676.1 GCA_018241545.1 Pseudomonadota bacterium | reverse complement strand
AGCGCGGCGCCGAGCGGCCGCGTGACGGACCCGAGCGGCGGCACCGGCAGCGGCAGCGCCGGCAGCCGCGTCTGCGCAGCCGCGCCGCTCGCGGCGGCCGCGGCCAGGCACGCGAGGGCGATACGTGGGCGAATGCCGGTGCGCGCCATGCGCGAAGGTGCCTCCATCCGCCGCGGCGGATCTGCGCCGCGGGCCAAAATGCTAGCATGCGTCCAAGCGGCCGCCCGCGGCGCGCCGCGCGTCCGCAGGCTCCGCTGGATCAAACGACCTCCGTCGCACGTTTATTCCACGACCGATGACGGACGACGACGCAGCCATCCGCCACGAGATCCTCGAACTGCTGCCGCGGCTGCGGCGGTTCGCGCGCTCGCTGACTCGTCACGCGGCGGATGCCGACGACGTCCTGCAATCGGCCCTCGAGAAGGCGCTCGCGCGGCTCGGGAGCTGGCAACGCGGTACGAGGCTCGACAGCTGGATGTTCACGATCGTGCGCAATACGTGGCTCGACGAGGTGCGTGCCCGGGCCCGCCACGGCACCGTGGATGCGCTCGATGCGGCGCTCGAGACCGTGCCGGCCCCGGCGAGCGGCGTCGACGAGACGCTCGCGGTCCAGCAGGCGATGGGCACGCTGCCCGAGGAGCAGCGCAGCGCGCTGCTGCTCGTGCTGGTCGAGGGCCTGGCCTACCGCGAGGCCGCGGACGTGCTCGGCATCCCCATCGGGACGCTGACGAGCCGGCTGGCACGCGGCCGCGAGGCGCTGCAGCGCGCGCTCGATGCAACGGTGGAGCGCCCATGACGATCGACGAGGAACTGTTGATGCGCTACGCCGACGGCGAGCTCGGCCCGGTCGAGTCCGCTGCGGTTGCCGACGCGGCGGCCGCGGACCCGGCACTGGCATCGCGCCTGGCGGCCCTGCAGGCGCAACGCGCGCGACTGCGCGCGGCGTATGCCCCGCAGCTGGCGGAGCCGGTGCCCGACCGGCTGCACGCCCTGCTCGCCGGCGGCGGCGGCGCCGAGGTCGTCGACCTGGCCGGGCGCCGCCGGTCGCGCGCGACGGTCCCGACGCGCCGCTGGTCGTGGCGCGAATGGTCCGCGATGGCCGCGAGCGTCGCCGTCGGCATGCTGGTCGTGCAGCTGTGGTCGGGCGGCCGCGGAGGCGCGAGCCTCGGCGTTGGCGGCGCCGGCCTCGCCTCGGGGTCGGCGCTCGCGCAGGCGCTCTCGACGCAGCTCGCGGCCAACCAGCCGGCGGACGCGCCGGTGCGCGTCGGCGTGAGCTTCCGCAGCCGCGGCGAGCTGTGCCGGACGTTCGTCGAGCGCGCGGTGCAGCCGGTGAGCGGGCTCGCGTGTTTTGCGAACGGCCGCTGGCGCGTCGACGTCGCCGCCACGGGCGAGTCGGGCGTGGGCGGCGCGCCGGGGGCGCTGCGGCCAGCCGCCTCGGAGGTCGCTCCCGCGGTGCTGGACGCGGTCACGGCGCGCATCGAGGGCGAGCCGCTGGATGCCGCTGCCGAACGGGCGGCGCGCGCGCGCGGCTGGGTCGAGGCGCCGCGACCCTG
>JAFEDP010000675.1 GCA_018241545.1 Pseudomonadota bacterium | reverse complement strand
CGGGCCAGGCGCGCGCGAGGCTCGCCCGCGCCCGGTGCGCGGCGCCGGCCGGGGCTCGCTCGTGAGCCAGGCGATCGCCCGGGTGCTGCAGGACCCGGCGGCCGCGCGGCGCGTCGCCGCGGCCGAATCGCTGCGCCTCGCCGGCGACCGCGGCCTCGATGTCCTCGCGGAACTCATTGAAATGGCTCAGTCCGAGCCCCATCTCAGCTCGGCGCAGCTGGTCGAGCGCTGGCGCGACCGGCCCGAGTACGAGCGTCTCTCGGAACTCGCCGCCCTGCCCCTGCCCGAGCTCGGGCCCGAGGCGGTCGGCGAGGAACTCTCGGCCGCGGTCGCCAAGCTCGCGGCGGAGGCCGGCCCCGCCCGGCGCCTCGACGCGCTGATCGCCAAGGCCGCGATGGAAGAGCTGTCAGAGGACGAGAAGCGCGAGCTGCGCGAGCTCCAGGCCCGGCCGCGTCCGGGCGGCTGAGCGGGCCCCGTGACCCCGCCCGGCGGGGCGGGCACGATTCTTGACTGGGGGCACTGAAGGCCCCCCGAACCTTGGGCGGAAACCGGGGTCTGTGTAGAATACACGGCTCTTTTACGCCCGCGCATCTAGGGGTGTCATCTTGAGCGAAAAGAAAGCAGCGGCGCTGGCGATGGGCGTGCCGGACGAGCGGCAGTCCCAGCTCAAGCGACTCATTGCCAAGGGCAAGGAGCAGGGCTTCCTGACCTACGGCGAGGTGAACGACCACCTGCCGAGCGAGATCGTCGATCCGGAGCAGATCGAAGATATCGTCAACATGATCAACGATATGGGCATCCCGGTGTACGAGAAGGCACCGGACGCCGAGTCGCTGATCCTCGCCGACGGGCCGGTCGCGACCGACGACGAGGCCGTCGAGGAAGCCGCCGCCGCGCTCGCCACCGTCGACGCCGAGTTCGGCCGCACCACCGACCCCGTGCGCATGTACATGCGCGAGATGGGCACGGTGGAACTGCTGACCCGCGAGGGCGAGATCCGCATCGCCAAGCGCATCGAGGAAGGCCTCGACGCGGTGCGCTCGGCGCTCGCCAACTTCCCGGCGACCTACGAGTACCTGCTCAAGGCCTACGAGCCCGTGAAGGGCGGCCAGGGCCGGCTCGTCGACATCATCGTCGGCTTCGTCGACCCGAACGCGCCGGACGAGATCGCGCAGCCGCAGAACCCGAAGCTGATGGCGCTCGAGAAGACCGAGAGCGAGAACGAGGACGACGACAACGGCGAGGAGGAGGAGGCGCTCGAGACCGGCCCGGATCCGGAGGAGGCGGCGCGCCGCTTCGCGGCGATCGCCAAGCTCCACGCCCAGGTCATCAAGGCGCTCGACGGCCCCGGCACCAAGGACCCGAAGACCCAGAAGCTGCGCAAGAAGCTCGCCGCGCAGATGATGGAGCTCAAGCTCGCGCCGAAGATGTTCGACGCGCTGATCGTCAACCTGCGCGACCACGTCGCGACGATCCGCGGCCTCGAGAAGGAGATCATGCAGATCTGCATCAAGCAGGCCGGCATGCCGCGCAAGGACTTCATCGCGATCTTCCCGAAGAA
>JAFEDP010000674.1 GCA_018241545.1 Pseudomonadota bacterium | reverse complement strand
GCCGCCGGCGCTCGCGCCGCTGACGAGCCGGATCCGCACGCCCACCACCACGCGGCAGCGGCGTCCGCGGTGCGCCGGGCGATGGCGGACTACGCGATCCCGGACGTGACGCTGGTGCGCGAGGATGGGCGCCCGGTGCCGGCGCGCGAGGCGCTGGGCGACGGCCCGGTGCTCGTCGGCTTCATCTTCACGACCTGCACCGCGATCTGCCCGATCACGAGTGCGACCTTCCGGCAGGTGCAGCAGAAGCTCGCGCCCGGCGAGACGCTGAGGATCGCCTCGATCTCGATCGACCCGGAGGAGGACACGCCGGCGCGGCTGCGCGAGTACGCGCTCAAGTTCCACGCCGGGCCCGGCTGGCACCACTACACGGGAACGGTGGCTGCGAGCGTGGCGATGCAGAAGGCCTTCGACGCCTACCGCGGCGACAAGATGGAGCACACGGCGGCCGCGTTCCTGCGGGCGACGCCGGGCGGGCCGTGGGTGCGCCTCGACGGCTTCGCTTCCGCCGACCAGCTGGTCGCCGAGTTCCGCGCGCTGGCCGCTGCGCCGCCCCACGCCGCTCCCTAGGCCAGCCGCGGACCCATGCGCGGGTTGACGACGCTGCTGGCCGCTGCGCTGCTGCTCGGGGCATGCGCCGCGACATCCGCGACCCCGGTCGCGGACGGCGAGCGCCTCTATCGCAGCGGGTTGCTGCCGGGCGGCGAGCCGCTCGTCGGCACGCGCGCGTCCGGAGCCGACGTGAGCGGCGAGGGCGCGGCCTGCGTCAGCTGCCACCGGCGCAGCGGCCTCGGCAACGTGGAGGGATCCATCGTGATCCCGCCGATCATCGCCAAGTACCTGTACCGCAGCCGGGTCGCCAACGTCGAGGACCTGTCGCTGCCGCACGTGCCCGGCTTCACGCCCAACGCCTGGGCCTACACCGACGCGACGCTCGCGCAGGCCATCCGCACCGGCGTGCGGCCGGACGGCCGGGCGCTGAACCCGCTGATGCCGCGCTACGCGCTCGACGACCCTGCAATGGCCGGCCTGATCGCCTACCTCAAGTCGCTGACGAGCGCGCCGGTGCCGGGCGTCTCCGACACGACGCTCGACTTCGCGACCATCGTCACGCCCGACGCGGACCCGGTCGAGAAGCAGGCGATGCTGGAGGTGCTGCAGCGCTTCTTCGACCTGCAGCAGAAGGTCATCGCCGCCGAGACCAAGCCGCTGCGCAGCTCGCGCGAGATCATGTACCGCGTGACCCGCCGCTGGCGCCTGCACGTGTGGGAACTCACGGGCCCGCCCGACGGCTGGGCCCGCCAGCTCGACCAGCGCCTGGCGGCGGAGCCGGTGTTCGCCGTCATCTCGGGCCTCGGCCGAGCCGAGTGGCGTCCCGTGCACCAGTTCTGCGAGCGCAACGCCGTGCCGTGCGTGCTGCCGAACATCGACCTGCCGGTCGTCGACGAGCACGACTTCTATCCCGTCTACTACGACCGCGGCGTCCTGCTCGAGGCGGACCTGATCGCCAGCCGGCTCGAGGGCGCGGCCGAGGCGCGCCCGGCGCGTCTCGTCGAGGTGTTT
>JAFEDP010000673.1 GCA_018241545.1 Pseudomonadota bacterium | reverse complement strand
CGATCGAGGTGTAACGCGGCAGCGGTAGCAGCCGGACGAGGAGCTCGAAGGGCCGGAAGTACGGCGGGTTGCGCAGCGTCACGGGCACCTGGTCGAGGTCTGCCTGCAGCAGCTGCTGTTCCTCGACGACGATCGCATCGCCATGGCGCTCGGTCAGGCGGCGGCGCAGGGGCGCGACCTCGGCCGACGGCATCCAGCCGAACAGGAAGAAGCAGCGCTCGGTCTCGTAGAGGCTCGCGCTGGTGCGCAGCAGCGCGAGGCGCTCGTCGATCCAGTGCTGCACCGAATCGTAGTGGGCGCGCCAGGCGCCGGCGAGCTCGGCGAGCGCCCGGTCGATGGCGGCCGCCTCGGCCGCGAGCGCCGTGTGGCGCGTCCGTGCGGCCTCGATCTTCTGCGGCAGCGACAGGCCCTCGAGGTACGCCGGCAGCGCGATCTCGGGCACGTGGTTGCCGCGCAGGTTCTCCTTCAGCTGGCCGGCGAGTTCCTTCTCTGTCGTGAGCAGGCCGATGTAGGTGCCGTCGGCGGCGCGCGCCGTGCGAACCTCTGCGCCGAGCAGCAGGCGGCCGGCCACCCGGGTCAGCTGCTCGAGCGCGGCGGGGTCGCGGACCTCGACCCCGATGAACTCCAGGCCGGCCGCCGCGCTCCCCTTCGGCGCCAGCGACTCGACGGTCGACAGGAACAGCAGGTAGCGGTCCAGCTGGCTGAGCTCCGCCTGCAGCGTGGCCCGTCGTGCGGCGTGCTGCTCGGCCGCGGCAAGGTGGCCACCGACCACGGCCGCGATCGAGCCGATCGCCTCCGGCTCGCTCAGGCGCGAGCCGGCCGCGCCCGTCGGTGGCAGCAACCCGAGCAGACGCTCGATCTTGAGGCGCAGGTCCTCGAGGAAGAGGCGCTCGGCGATCGTGCGGGCGTCCATCGCCACCGGCCGCAGCTGCGGCGCGGCGCCGCCGCGGATCTGCACCGGGATGTCCGACGCGATCTGCAACACCGCGGCGTCCTGGATCGTCTCGAGCACCGGCAGCGCCAGCTCGCGCGGCAGGGTGATCTCGACCTTGGACATGGTCACGATCATGCCGCGCCCCCGGGCACGAGCGCGGCGAGGGCGCGGCGCACGATCGGCCGCAGCGCGGCATCGTCGAGGCCTTGCACGCGCGCCTCCCACTCCCCGGCCTGTGCCGCGATCGCCGCAGCGCGCGCCTGGGATGAGCGCTCGAGCGCCTGCGCGTCCGCGGTGCCGGCCGACTTCAGCTGCTCGAGCCCGGCCTGCCTGCCCGCCTCGATCTCGCGCCGCGCCGAGTCGAGCCAGTCGCCCGCCTGCTGCCGCGCCGCCGCGAGCTCGCCGGCGATCTGCCGCTCGACGCCTAAGACCTCCTCGAGGGTGCCTCGCTCGTTGGGCATGAACGTGGCTTCCGGCCGTATCCCGCCTATATACGCCGGTGTACCCCGTATCCGTAATGTTGTTTGCCGCTGCCGGCATCCCCCGCGTCCGGGGCGTGCG
The DNA here is from genome assembly GCA_018241545.1 of Pseudomonadota bacterium. Lineage (GTDB taxonomy): Bacteria > Pseudomonadota > Gammaproteobacteria > Steroidobacterales > Steroidobacteraceae > CAIKZZ01. Next base: position 69 of record JAFEDP010000673.1, on the reverse strand, counting down.
GCCGTATCGGCTGCGCCGGCGACCCCGGCCTCAGGCGAGCGCCGCCCGACCCCGCCCGCCGAGGAGCCG
>JAFEDP010000672.1 GCA_018241545.1 Pseudomonadota bacterium | reverse complement strand
TCTGGAGCGGCGGCGGCGAGTGCCAGATCGTGCAGCTGCGCCTGCTGGCCGCGGCGGCGCTCGCGCTCGCGCTCGTCGTGGCGCTGCTCGCCTGGCTCGGTCACCGCGGCGGCGAGCCCGCGGGTCCGCCCGCGGACCCGCCCGGCACGTTCCGCCCGACCGCGCAGCAGCTCAAGACGCTCTCGATCGAGCCGGCCGCGACCCGCGAGATCGCCAGCGTCGAGGTCGCCGACGGGCGCATCGCCGTCGACCCGGACCGGGCGACGCCCGTGTACTCGCCGTTCACCGGGCGCATCGTCGCGTTGCGGGCCGCGCCCGGCGACGTGGTCGCCCGCGGCGCGAACCTGGCCACGGTCGAGGCCGCGGAGTTCGCGCAGGCGCGCGGCGACCTGTCGACCGCGCTCGCCCAGGAGCGGCTCACCGGCACCGCGCTCGAGCGCAAGCGGGCGCTCTACGACTCGCAGGGCGCCTCGCTCGCCGACGTGCAGCAGGCCGAGGCCGACCGCGCGGCCGCGCTCGCCGCACTCGGCGCCGCGCGCAACCGGCTCGCGATCCTCGGCCTGTCGCGTGCCGAGGTCGAGGCCCTCGAGCACGACGCCGGCGGCGATGCGCGCGCGGCGCTGCGCGCGCCCATCGGCGGCGTCGTCGTCGACCGCCAGGCCGGCCCCGGCCAGTACGTGCAGGCCGGCAGCGGCGCGCCGCTGTTCACGATCGCCGACACGGCGCGCGTCTGGGTGGTCGGCAACGTGCGCGAGAGCGACGCGCCGGCCGTGCGCCGCGGCCAGGCGGTCGAGGTGCGCGTGCCGGCCTGGCCCGGGCGGGTGTTCGCGGCGCGGCTCGCGAGCGTCGCGGCGACGGTCGACCCGGCCACGCACCGCGTCGCGGTGCGCGCCGAGCTCGACAACGCCGACGGCGCGCTCAAGCCCGAGATGCTGGCGACGCTCAGGATCGTGACGCGCAGCGCCGCCGCCGCGGTCGCCGTGCCGGACGGCGCGGTGGTGTACGAGGGCGAGCAGGCGCACGTCTGGGTCGTCGGCGACGACGGCCGCATCGGGCTGCGCGAGGTCCGCACCGGCAGCCGCGCCGACGGCTACGTCGAGGTGCGCGAGGGCCTCCGGGCCGGCGAGCGCGTCGTGACGCGCGGGAGCCTGTTCATCGACCGTGCCGCGCGGCACGACTGACGATGAACGCGCTGGTCGCCTTCGCCCTGCGCCAGCGCGTGCTGATCGCGGCGCTGCTCGTGCTGGTGCTCGGCGCGGGCGCGGCCTCCTTCGCCGTGCTCAACATCGAGGCCTACCCGGACCCGGTGCCGCCGCTGGTCGACATCGTCACGCAGTCCTCCGGCCAGTCCGCCGAGGAGATCGAGCGCTACATCACGATCCCGATCGAAGTGCAGATGGCCGGCATCCCGCACGTGCAGGCGATCCGCACGATCTCGCTGTTCGGCCTGTCCGACGTCAAGGTGCAGTTCACCTACGACTTCACCTACGAGCAGGCCGAGCAGTGGGTCATCAACCGCCTGTCGCAGCTGCCGCCGCTGCCGGGCGGGGTGCAGCCGGCCATCTCGCCGCA
>JAFEDP010000671.1 GCA_018241545.1 Pseudomonadota bacterium | reverse complement strand
GTCGCCGGCACCGGCCGGCGGCCACGCCTCCAGAGACAGCGCATGAAACACTCGCCCCCGTCCGGTAAGAACGCCCGCCTGCGCCGCGCGGTGCTCGCCTCGCTGTGCCTCGCCGCCAGCCTCGCGAGCGCCGAGCCCCACGGCTCCGGCGCGATGATCACGCCCAACTACAAGGACGCCGACCTCGGCCAGATCGTCGAGGCGGTGAGCCAGGTCACCGGCAAGAACTTCATCATCGACCCGCGCGTCAAGGCGCAGGTGACGATGCTGTCGGCGACGCCGATGAGCCCGGACGCGTTCTACCAGGCGTTCCTCGCGATCCTGCAGGTGCACGGCTTCGTGGCGGTGCAGTCCGGCCAGGTCTACAAGATCATCCCCGACGCCAACGCGCGCACCGTGCCGGCCGACGACCTGCCCGAGCGCGTCAGCAGCACCTCCGACGAGGTGGTGACGCAGGTGGTGGCGCTCAAGAACGTCAACGCCGCGCAGCTCGTGCCGATCCTGCGGCCGCTGATCCCGCAGTACGGCCACCTCGCCGCCTACACCGCCTCCAACGTGCTGATCATCTCCGACCGCGCCAACAACGTGAACCGGATGATGCGCATCATCGACCGCATCGACCGCTCCACCGACGAGGAGATCGAGGTGATCCGCCTCGAGCACGCCTCGGCGGTCGAGATCGTGCGGGTCGTCAACCAGCTGGCGCAGGCCGGCGGCGCCGAGCAGGGCGCGCCGGCGAAGCTGATTGCCGACGAGCGCACCAACAGCGTGCTGCTGTCGGGCGAGAAGAACCAGCGGCTGCGGCTGCGCACGCTGGTCGCGCACCTCGACACCCCGGTCGAGAAGGGCGGCGGCACCACGGTGCGCTACCTGCACTACGCCGACGCCGACAAGCTCGCGCAGAAGCTCAAGGAGCAGGTGCAGGCCACCACCGCCACGACCGGCGGCGGTGCCGGCGCCGGCGCCGCGGGCGCGGCGAGTTCGCCCGAGAAGAACGTCTCGATCTGGGCCGAGCCCACCACCAACGCGCTGGTGATCACCGCGCCGCCCAAGCTGATGCGCCAGCTCATGGACGTCGTCGATCGCCTCGACATCCGCCGCCTGGAGGTACAGGTCGAGGCGATCATCGTCGAGATCAGCGGCAACAAGAGCATCGACCTCGGCGTCAACTGGGCGGTCGACGCCTCCGGCACCAACATCGGCGCCGGCACCTTCAACGAGCAGATCGGCTCCTCGGGACCGTCGATCGCGAGCGTGGCGGCGACGGCCATCGGCGGCACCGCGGCGCTCACCCCGGCCGCGATCCCGACCGGGTTCACCTACGCGGTCGGCCGCATCGCCAAGACCGGCACCAACTTCGCCGCGATCCTGAACGCGATCGCCGGCACCGCCAACACCAACATCATCTCGACGCCGACCATCGTCACGCTCGACAACCAGGAGGCGCAGATCAAGGTCGCCACCGAGGTGCCGTTCCTGACCGGCCAGTACGCCTCGACCCAGACGGCCGCCACCGCCACCGCCACCGGCGGCGTCGCGGCCGGCGTCGTCAACCCCTTCCAGACGATCCAG
>JAFEDP010000670.1 GCA_018241545.1 Pseudomonadota bacterium | reverse complement strand
CCGCGAGGTCGCCGGCCTCGAGGCGCTCGCGGCTCGCGCGATGCTCGGCGACGAGCCGCGCGGCGAACGCCGCCTCCGACTCGCCGCGCACCGCGCGCTTGACGAAGGCGCCGTCCCAGGCGGCGTGCAGCGGCTTGGGGTGGCCGCGCCGCCCGACCCGCACCCGCAGCTCGTTGCCGCCGCGGTCGTCGTGGTCGGCGGCGTGCAGCGGCTGGTGCAGGTCCTCGAGCACGTGCACGACGATCCTGAGCGCGTCGCGCCGCGCGGCGCGCGGCGCGCCGCGGTCGGCGAGCCGGGCGAGCGCGCTCGCGTAGGCGCGCGAGGCGCACTGGCCGTCCGGGCACCAGCGCTCGGCGGGAGCGCCCGGCTCGCACACCGGGCGGTTGTCGTAGTGCCACTGCGCCGAGCCCGGCCACTCGCGGCGCAGCCGCTCGCGCTCGCGGTCCATCCACTCGCCGACGTCGGCGAGGCTCTCGTCGCCGACGAGTTCGCGCAGCGCCGCGCGGCTGCGCGCGTCGAGCAGCTGCTCGGCGACGAGCCCGGCGATGCGGTGGCCCTCGGGGCCCCACGCGAGCGCGCGCCCGGCGCCGAGCAGCGCGAGCAGCGCGAGCAGCGCGGGCAGTGCCCGCCCGGAAGTGAGGGGAAAGTACGGCTGGCAGGTCATGGCGGCGGGACCGATCATCGTGGAGTGGGGTACTGTACCCGAGCCCCGCGGCCGGCCGGTCGCGGGACGCGCTGTGGGAGCAACGGATGCGCCGCCGCTGGCCGCTCGTGACCTCGCTGGCCGTCGCCGCCGCGGCGGCGGCCGTGTACTGGTGGCGGGCCGGTCCGCTGCCGGTGGAGGTCGTGCATCCGCAGCGCGGGCCGGCGGTCGATGCGATCTACGCGACCGGCACGGTCGAGCCGACGGTGATGCTGCCGATCGCGCCGCGCGTCGCGGGCAAGATCGTGGCGCTGCTGACCGACGAGGGCCGCACCGTCAGGAAGGGCGAGGCGCTGGCGCGGCTCGAGTCGCAGGACCTCGACAGCACCGTCCTCGAGCTCGCCGCCCGCGCCCGCTACGCGCACGCGGAGTACGAGCGCATGCAGGCGCTCGTGAGGCGCGGCGTGGCGGCGGCCACCGATCTCGACCGCACCCGCGCCGACGCCGAGGCGGCCGACGCCTCGCTGAACCGCGCCCAGGCGCAGCGCGACTTCATGGTGCTGGCGGCGCCCGCGAACGGCACCGTGATCCGCCGCGACGGCGAGGTCGGGCAGTTCATCCCGGTCGGCCAGCCGGTGTTCTACCTGTCGTGCTGCGCGCCGCTGCGGGTGTCGGCCGACGTCGACGAGGAGGACATCCCGCACGTCCAGGTCGGCCAGAAGGTCGTGCTGCACGCCGATGCGCTGCCGACCCAGACCTTCGACGGCGAGGTGAGCGAGGTGACGCCGAAGGGCGACCCGGTGGCACGCACCTATCGCGTGCGCATCCGGCTCGCGCGGCCCGAGGCGTTCCAGGTCGGCATGACGGTCGACGCCAACCTGATCGTGGCCGTGCACGAGTCGGCGCTGCTGCTGCCCTCGACGGCGGTCGTCAAC
>JAFEDP010000066.1 GCA_018241545.1 Pseudomonadota bacterium | reverse complement strand
GGCGTCGGGTCGGCCGCGACACGCGTGCCGTGGGCGACGAAGGGGCGGCCGTCGCCCTCGAGGAATACCCAGCGCGGCCCGCCGCCGCCGGCGCGCTCGAGCACGAGCAGCGGGAAGCCGCCGGCGGGGAGCGTGCGCTCGCGAAAGCCCTGGGCCGCGGCCGTGCGCAGCGGCGCCGGGCCGCCGGCGCAGCCGGCGAGCGCGCCGAGCGCGAGCACGAGCGCGGCCCGCGCCGCGCGTGGTGCGGCGCAGCGCCCGCGTGCCACGGCGACGGAGGGCGCGTTTCGGTCGGTAGCCAATGCCGGTCTCGGGCGGTACTCTCGGCCATTATGCGCACCCCCCCGCTCCTCGTCCTGCTCGGTACCGGCGCGCTCGCCCTCGTGGCGGTCGGGCCGGCGCGCTCCGCCGATCCCGCCAGCAAGGCGCGCGAGGGAATGGTCGCGCGCCACGACCTCGAGATCGTCGACTGCCTGCTGCCGCCGCAGGTGCGCCAGCTCGGCAACACGAGCTACCTCGCGGCCCGGCGCCCGACGCGCACGACCGCCTCGGACTGCCGCATCCGCGGCGGCGAGTACGTGGCCTACGACCGCGCCGACCTCAAGTCCGCGCTGCGCATCTGGATGGACGCCGCCAACGCCGGCGACGTCGAGGCCATGACCAACGTCGGCGAGATCTACGAGCGCGGCCTCGGCGGCACGCCCAACTACGAGGCGGCCGCGATCTGGTACCAGAAGGCCGCCGACAAGGGCTACTCGCGCGCGCTGTTCAACCTCGGCACGCTCTACGAGCAGGGCCAGGGCGTCGACAAGGATCCGGTCAAGGCGCTCAACCTCTACCGCCAGGCCTGGGGCCTGCCGGCCGACAACCTGATGTTCGAGTCGGCGGCGCGCAAGCAGCAGGAGGCGCTCCGGGCCGAGCTCGACCAGGCGCTGGCCGAGAAGGACCAGCAGGTGACGGTGCTGCGCAAGCAGCTCGAGCGCGCCGAGGCCGAGCTCAAGAAGAAGCCGGCGCAGGCGACCGCGCCGTCCGCCTCGAGCGCCGAGGTCGAGACGCTGCGCAAGATGGTCGAGCAGCTCGAGACCGAGAAGATGGCGGTCAAGGCGCGGCTCGCGACGGTCGCGCAGACGCGCGCCCCGGGGGCGGCGAGCGCGCTGCCGCCGCTCGACCCGAAGGCCATGGCGCGCGTCGCGCGCGGCCTCGACTTCGGCCGCTACTACGCGCTGGTCATCGGCAACCAGAACTACTCGGCGCTCGAGAGCCTCAAGACGCCGCGCGCCGACGTCGAGCGCATCGCGCGCGTGCTCAAGGAGAAGTACGGCTTCACGGTGCAGGTGCTCGAGGACGTCGACGACGTCGCGGTGCTGCGCGCGCTCAACGAGTTCAACCGCGTGCTCAAGCCCAACGACAACCTGCTCGTCTACTACGCCGGCCACGGCTACCGGCTGCAGTCGAGCGCGGGCACGTTCGGGTTCTGGCTGCCGGTGAACGCCGACCCGCCGCCGACCGACACGTTCTGGATCCCGAACGAGCAGATCACCGGGCACCTCGGCCGCATCGAGGCGCGCCGCGTGCTGGTGGTCGCGGACTCGTGCTACGCGGGGCTGCTGTCGACCGAGCCGAGCTTCCTGTTCCTCGACAACGGCGCGCAGTACTCGATCGACTACGTGAAGTTCAAGCTGCCCAAGCGCTCGCGGCTGCTGCTGACCTCGGGCGGCGACGAGCCGGTGCTGGACACCGGCGGCGGCGGCTACTCGGTGTTCGCGCGCGCCTTCGCCGACGTGCTCGAGGAGAACAGCGACCTGATGCCGAGCCCGGCGCTGTTCGCCAAGGTGCAGGCGCGCGTCAAGACCGCGGCGGCGAACGCGAAGTTCAAAGAAGTGCCGGAGTTCAAGTCGATCAAGGGTGCGGGGCACGAGGTCGGCGACTTCTTCTTCGTGCCGCTCGCCTTCGGCAAGACCTGAGCGGGCGGGCTCCCGCCCGCCCGCCGCCGCCGGGCGCCCCGGCGGCCGCCGGCGCCGCCGGCTAGAAGTGGCCCTGGAAGCGCAGGCCGACCGTCACGTCGGCGTAGTGCGCCGCGCCGTAGTTCTGCAGCCGCTGGTACTCGGCGTACGCCGCGACCCCGTGCGTGAACTGCAGCGCCGCGCCGCCGGCCAGCTTCCAGTACGAGGTGTTGGGCATGTCGCCCTGCACCACGATCTCGGTGCCGGCCGGGCCGAGCGGGTCGACCGCGAAGCGCATCCCGAGCAGCGGCGCCGTGTTGTCGAACTCGTGCACCCACTCCGCCCGCAGGTGCGGCAGCAGCACGCCGAACGGCAGGTTCCAGGCGAGGTTCATCTGCAGCCCGGCGTGCGCGGTGGAGCTGTCGATCGTCTGGTCGTCGAGGGCGTAGTCGAGACCGCCGGCGCCGCTCTCGGTGAAGCCGTGGATCAGCGTGTGGCCGTGGCTGTAGCCGATCATCGGCGTCACGGTCAGCGCGCCGAGCGCGAAGTCGTAGCCGAGGTTCACGGTGCCGTTGAAGGCGTTGCCGCTGGTGGAGCCCTTGGCAGTGACGTCGACCAGCGTGCCGCTCTCGGTGTAGACGATGTGGCGCGTGGTCGCGTAGCTCGTGTGGTCGTAGGCCAGCACCGCGTCGAGGTACAGGCTGCGCCACAGGTAGCTCGTGCCGTATACCGAGGCGTTGACGCCGTGGGTGTCGATGCCGCCGCCGACGCCGCGGAAGCCGATGCCGGAGCGCGAGGCGCCGAGCGCGAGGCCGAGCACCGACTGGCTGCCGACGCGGTAGTCGACGCCGGCGGTGGCCGTGAGCTGGTGCCCGTCGAAGCCGGAGTCGGCCGTGGTCGCGTCCTGGCTGCCGTCGCCGTAGTTGCCGCGCAGCCAGATGCCGAGCCGGTCGGCGAGCAGCTCGTTGCCGGGGGCGTCGGCACTCGCGCCGCCGCCGAGCACGCCGGCGAGGTCGGCGAGCGACACCGGCCCTTGCGCCGTCGTCAGCGTCACGTCCGCGACGTTGAGCCCGCGCGCGCCGCCGCGCAGCGCGATCATCCGGTCGAGCACGTTGGTCGTGTGCGACTGCGAGAACAGCAGCGCCTGCGACTGGAACGCCGAGAAGTGCTCGGGGCTGAGCGCGGCGATGGCGGCGGCGCGCGAGGTGGCGTTCGGGTCGTTGGCGATCCCCTGGCAGTGCGCCAGGAAGTCGGCGGTGGTCGCCGGCGGCGGGTTGTCGGCGTTGTACAGCGCCGCGACGCGCGGGCAGACGGTATCGAGCGCCTGCGCCACCGAGCGCTGGTTGGGCGTGAGTCCCGGCAGCCCCGCGAGCGGCGCCGGCGCGACGTTGACCGAGGCGAAGCCGACCACCTGCGGGTTCTGCGTCCAGGTCGCGGTCACGCCGGTGTAGCCGGCGGTCAGCGTCGTGATCACGTTGGGCGAGTTCGGCGACTGGAAGGCCGCCACCGCCGGGTTGCTCGAGCTCCACTGGATCTGCGCCGTGATGTCGGTGGGCGGCGTGCACTGGCCGGAGGCCGGGCTCGCGGTGGAGTAGGTCGCGGTGAAGGCGATCGTGGGGCCGGTGCCGGTCTGCGGCAGCACCACGTTGCTGGTCGCCGGCGTCACGACGAGGCCGGGGCAGATGGCCTGGGCGTGGGCGAGGCCGCCCCAGGCGAGCAGCAGGCAGGCGCCGAGCCACCGGGCGTAGCGATGGACGCTCGGGCCTCGATCAAGATGACCTTGGGTGTCGCGAGCACGCATGCGTAGCCCTCCCGGCTGATTGGTTCCTCGGCTGCGGAGGGAATACCCCGCACCCCGGCGTCCGTCAATCGCCGGACGCAACGCGTGCGGCATGTTACCGCAATGCAAAAATTGTCCACCAGCTTCACGCTTCGGGGCCCATGCTCGACGCCCCGAGTTGCGAGGCGATATAGTCCGGCGTCGCCTCAGCACAATCACTGAACGGCGGCGGGGAGTTGCGGCGCAAGCGCCTCGGCGGGCACGGCCCGCGCAGGCCCGTGAGGCGGCGCAGCACGCGGGACAGGGACGAGACTCGACCGGGGTCGTGGATGGAGCCGACGGAACTCGACCGTCTCAAGGCGCCGACCGACGCACAGCCGCCGTGCGGCGTCAGCCTCGAGGACAGCCCGGAGCTCGGTGCGTTCAACGCGCTGCGCGTCTTCGGCCAGGGCGCCCCGTGGGAGCAGCCGCCGGACTGGCGCGCGCTGCGCGGCCGGGCGCTCGAGACCCTCGCTCGCAGCAAGGACGTCCGCATCCTCGCGCACTTCGCCGCGGCGGCGCTGCGCACCGACGGCATCGGCTCGTTCCTCGAGTCGCTGGGCGTCGCCGCCGGCTGGCTCGAGGACTACTGGGACGCCGTCTACCCGGGCCTCGACGAGGACGGCATCTTCCGCCGCAACGCGCTCAGCTGCTTCGTCGACCGCGTGGCCGTCATCGACGCGCTCCGGCGCGCGCCGCTGGTCGCCAACCGCCAGCTCGGCGCCTTCAGCCTGCGCGACACCGAGCTCGCCGCCGGCACCCTGCAGCCGACCGAGGCCGACACCGCGGTGCCGACCCCGGGCCAGATCGGGGCCGCCTTCACCGCGATGGACTACGCCGAGCTCGGCGCGCTGGTCGCGGCCGTGGACGCGGCGCTCGCCGCGCTCAGCCGCATCGAGACCAAGACCCGCGAGTCGATCGGCACCGAGGGCACGCCCGACATGGGCCCGCTCGCGACGACGCTGAAGCGCATCCAGGGCATCGTGCGCGAGCAGGCCGCTGCGCACCCCGGCGCCGGCGCCGCGGGCGCGGCCGCCGGTGCGGGGACCGAGGCCCCCACGGCCGCGGGCGGCGCCGCGGTCGGCGGCCCGATCCGCACGCGCCAGGACGCGTTGCGCGCGCTCGACGCGGTCGCCCAGTTCTTCCGCCAGACCGAGCCGTCGAGCCCGGTGCCGATCTTCATCGAGCGGGCGCGCCGCCTCGTCGACAAGAGCTTTCTCGAGGTGCTCGAGGACGTCGCTCCCGACGCGCTGGCGCAGGCACGCCAGGCGGGCGGGATCCGCGATGCCTGAGCCGAGCGTGGACCGACTTCATTTCGGAGGATAGACCGTGGCCAAGCAGAGCAGTGCCAAGTTCATCGCGCGCAACCGCGCGCCGCGCGTGCAGATCGAGTACGACGTCGAGCTGTACGGCGCCGAGAAGAAGGTGCAGCTCCCCTTCGTGATGGGCGTGCTCTCGGACCTCTCCGGCAAGCCCGCCGAGCCGCTGCCCGCGGTCGCCGACCGCAAGTTCATGGACATCGACGTCGACAACTTCGACAGCCGCATGAAGGCGATGAAGCCGCGCGCCGCCTTCCAGGTGCCCAACACCCTGACCGGCGAGGGCAACGTCAACGTCGAGCTGACCTTCGAGAGCATGGACGACTTCTCGCCGGCGGCGGTCGCCAAGAAGGTCGACGCGCTCGCCAAGCTCCTCGAGGCGCGCCAGCAGCTCGCCAACCTGATCACCTACATGGACGGCAAGAGCGGCGCCGAGGACCTCGTCAGCCAGCTGCTGCAGGACCCGGCGCTGCTGAAGGCCCTGGCCTCGACCAAGAAGCCCGACGAGTCCGGCTCCGCCTGACGCGCCCACTCATTCCGGAGACCTGAACGATGGCCGAGAAAGCCCAGCAGAGTACGGCAGTTGCCGCCGCCATCGAGAGCGGCGAGTTCGAGTCACTGCTCAAGAAGCAGTTCAAGCCCAAGACCGAGGAGGCCTCCAGCGCCGTCGAGAACGCGGTGCGCACGCTCGCCGAGCAGGCGCTCGCCTCCACCAAGCTGATCGGCAGCGACGTGGTCAAGTCGATCGAGGCGATCATCGCCGCGATCGACAAGAAGCTCAGCGACCAGATCAACGTGATCATGCATCACGAGGACTTCCAGAAGCTGGAGAGCGCCTGGCGCGGCCTCCACTATCTCGTCAGCAACACCGAAACCGACGAGATGCTGAAGATCCGCGTGATGAGCATCTCCAAGCAGGACCTCGGCAAGACGCTCAAGCGCTACGCCGGCACCGCCTGGGACCAGAGCCCGCTGTTCAAGAAGATCTACGAGGCCGAGTACGGCCAGTTCGGCGGCGAGCCGTTCGGCTGCCTGGTCGGCGACTACTACTTCGACCACGGCCCGCAGGACGTCGAGCTGCTCGGCGAGATGGGCAAGATCTGCGGCGCCGCGCACACGCCGTTCATCGCCGGTGCGAGCCCGACCGTGATGCAGATGGGCTCGTGGCAGGAGCTCGCCAACCCGCGCGACCTCACGAAGATCTTCACCACGCCCGAGTACGCGGCCTGGCGCTCGCTGCGCGAGTCGGACGACGCGCGCTACATCGGGCTCGCGATGCCGCGCTTCCTGGCGCGCCTGCCCTACGGCGCCAAGACCGCGCCGGTCGAGGACTTCGACTTCGAGGAGGACACGGCCGGGGCCGACCACAGCAAGTACACCTGGTCGAACGCGGCCTACGCGATGGCGACCAACATCAACCGCTCGTTCAAGATGTACGGCTGGTGCTCGCGGATCCGCGGCGTCGAGTCGGGCGGCGCGGTCGAGGGCCTGCCGGTGCACACGTTCCCGAGCGACGACGGCGGCGTCGACATGAAGTGCCCGACCGAGATCGCGATCAGCGACCGGCGCGAGGCCGAGCTCGCCAAGAACGGGTTCATGCCGCTGGTGCATCGCAAGAACTCGGACTTCGCCGCCTTCATCGGCGCGCAGTCGCTGCAGAAGCCGGCCGAGTACGACGACCCGGACGCGACCGCGAACGCCTCGCTCGCCGCGCGGCTGCCGTACATGTTCGCCTGCTGCCGGTTCGCGCACTACCTGAAGTGCATCGTCCGCGACAAGCTCGGCTCGTTCAAGGAACGCGACGACATGCACCGCTTCCTGAACAACTGGATCATGAACTACGTCGACGGCGACCCCGCCAACTCGTCGGAGACCACCAAGGCGGAGAAGCCGCTGGCCGCCGCCGAGGTCGTGGTCGAGGAGGTCGAGGGCAGCCCCGGCTACTACAGCTCGAAGTTCTTCCTGCGGCCGCACTACCAGCTCGAGGGGCTGACGGTGTCGCTGCGCCTCGTCTCCAAGCTGCCGTCGACCAAGGCGGCCTGAGCGACGGGGCGGGACGCTGGCCGACGCAGGGGCGGCGCAGCACTACTTATTGGACTGGACTAGACAGGGAGCGACGACATGGCAGCGGCCGACTACTTCCTCAAGCTCGACGGCATCACCTCCGAATCGCGTGACGACAAGCACAAGGGCGAGATCGAGATCATGAGCTTCAGCTGGGGCCAGTCGAACTCCGGCACGGCCGCGTACGGCAGCGGCCAGGGCGGCGGCAAGGTCTCGGCCGGCGACTTCACCTTCACCAAGCGCCTCGACAAGTCCTCGCCGCAGCTGTTCATCGCCTGCGCCACCGGCCAGCATTTCAAGACCGGCACGCTGACCGTGCGCAAGGCCGGCGGCCAGCAGCAGGAGTACCTCAAGATCGGCTTCGAGGAGCTGTTCGTCACCAACTACCAGGTCACCGGCGGCGGCGAGAGCGACTCGGTGCCGATCGAGACCTTCTCGATGAACTTCGCCAAGCTCGAGATCGCCTACAAGGAGCAGAAGGCCGACGGTACGCTCGGCGGCGAGGCGAAGCAGAAATACAGCTTCGCCGAGAACAAGAAGATCTGACGACGGTGGCGCCGGGCGGCCGCGCGCCGCCCGGCACCTGACATCTCGGTCGGGGGCGTGGCGCGGCCGCGCCGGCCGGAGGGCGCGACGTGGCGATCGCCGACATCTTCCTCAAGTTCACAGCGACGAAGTCCGGCTGGATCAAGGGCGAGGCGACCGACGCCGAGCACGCCGAGGAGATCGAGGTCGTGTCGTGGACGTGGGGCGCCGAGGGCGGCGGCTACGGGGCCGTGGCCGGCTCGCGCCGCACCTACGCGCCGCTCGAGATCGTCAAGTACGTCGACCGCGCCTCGACCGGCCTCATGAGCTGCCTGTCGAGCAACGACGTCGGCAAGTCGGCGGTGCTGACGGTGCGCAAGGCCGGCAAGACCCCGGCGGAGTTCCTCAAGATCACGCTCGAGAAAGTGCGCGTCGCCTCGATCCAGCTCGAGTGCCAGGGCACCGACCTCACCGAGCGCATCCGGTTCGTGTACCAGAAGGTCACGGTCGACTACACCGTGATCAAGCCGGACGGCCTCAAGGGCGGCGGCATGAGCTTCATCGACGAAGTGGCGAGCTGAGCGCCCGCGCGGGCCGGAGGATCGGGATGACGCGACAGGCGGCGGAGCAGGCGCTCAAGGCCGGCGACCTCGAGGGCGCGCGCCAGGCGCTGCAGGAGGCGGTGCGCAAGGAGCCGTCGGCGGCGCCGCTGCGCGTGTTCCTGTTCCAGCTGCTCGCGGTCGACGGCCAGTGGCAGCGCGCGCTCAACCAGCTCGACATCGCCGCCGAGCTCGACGCCGCGGCGCTGCCGATGGCGCAGATGTACCGCGAGACCGTGCGCTGCGAGCTGCTGCGCGCCGAGGTGTTCGCCGGCAAGCGCGCGCCCATGGTGTTCGGCCAGCCCGAGCAGTGGCTGGCGCTGCTGATCGAGTCGCTGCTCACGCAGGGCGCGGGGCGCACGGCCGAGGCGGCCGCGCTGCGCGCGCGCGCCTTCGAGGCGGCGCCGGCCTCGGCCGGCACGCTCGACGGCACGCGCTTCGAGTGGCTCGCCGACGCCGACATGCGCCTCGGGCCGGTGTGCGAGGCGATCATCAATGGCCGCTACTACTGGCTGCCGTTCGAGCGCCTCGCGCGCCTCGAGCTCGAGGCGCCGGCCGACCTCAGGGACTTCGTGTGGCTGCCGGCGCACTTCCAGTTCAGCAACGGCGGCGAGGCCGTCGGCGTCGTGCCGACGCGGTACCCCGGCAGCGAGGTGGCCGACGACGCCGCCCTGCGGCTCGCGCGCAAGACGATCTGGCAGGAGGCCGGCGCCGACGCCTACACCGGGCTCGGCCAGCGGGTGCTCGCGACCGACGCCGGCGAGTACGCGCTGCTCGACGTGCGCTCGGTCGTGTTCGAGGCGGCCGCCGCGGGCGGCGAGTCGGCGGGCGATGGCTGAGCTGACGCCGCAGGAACGCCTGCAGCCTGCGCTCCTCGACCGGCTGATCGACGACGACCCGGCGACGCGCGCGGAGGCGCGAGAACAGCGCGTGATGTCGCGCACCCGCCTGCGCCAGGCGGTGCTGCGCGACCTCGCCTGGCTCTTCAACGCCACCCGCCCCGGCGAGGAGACCGACTTCGCGACCGCGCCGCAGGCGCGCCGCTCGGTGCTCAACTACGGCCTGCCGGCGCTGTCGGGCAGCTGCGCCTCGATGCTCGAGCCCGCCGACCTCGAGCGGCGCATCCGCGAGGCGATCCGCGACTTCGAGCCGCGCATCCTGGCCGACACGCTGCGGGTGCGCGCGATGGTCAGCGACGACGTGCTCAACCACCACAACGTGGTCGGCATCGAGATCCAGGGCCAGCTGTGGGCGCAGCCGGTGCCGCTCGAGCTGCTGGTGCGCACCGAGATCGACCTCGAGACCGGCCAGGTCGAGATCGCCGACGTCGGCGGGCGGGGAGGCTAGGTGGACCCGCGGCTGCTGCAGCACTACAACACCGAGCTCCAGTACCTGCGCGAGATGGGCGCGGAGTTCGCGACGCAGTTCCCGAAGATCGCCGGGCGCCTCGGCATCGAGGGCCTGCAGGTCTCGGACCCCTACGTCGAGCGGCTGCTGGAGGGCGTCGCCTTCCTCGCCGCGCGCGTGCAGCTCAAGCTCGACGCCGAGTACCCGCGCTTCACGCAGTCGCTGCTCGAGATGGTGCACCCGCACTACCTCGCGCCGACGCCGGCGATGCTGGTGGCGCAGTTCCGGCCGGACCCGGGCGAGGCCGGGCTCGCGACCGGGCGCACCGTGCCGCGCGGCACGGGGCTGCAGAGCCTGCTCGGCAAGGGCGACGTGACCGCCTGCAAGTTCACGACCGCGGCCGACGTCACGCTGTGGCCGCTCGAGGTCGCGAGCGCGAGCTACTTCAGCTACGCGCCGGACCTGCCGCTGTCCGGCCTGCCGATCGCGAGCCGCATCAAGGGCGGCGTGCGCCTGCGGCTGCGCACCACGGCTGGCCTCAAGTTCAGCGAGCTCGACCTCGACACGCTGCGCGTGTTCCTCGGCGGCCGCGAGGACGTCGCGCTCAAGCTCTACGAGCTGCTGTCGGGCGCGGCGCTCGGCGTGCTGGTCGTGCCGCCGCAGCGCCCGGCGCCGTGGTCGGAGCTCGCGCCCGCCACGGCGGTCGCGGCGGCGGGCTTCGCCGACGAGGAGGCGCTGCTGCCGGTGTCGCGGCGCGCGTTCCGGGGCTTTCGGCTGCTGCAGGAGTACTTCACGTTCCCGGCGCGCTTCCGCTTCGTCGACCTCGGCGGCCTCGCGGCGGGCCTCAGGCGCTGCGCCGGCGAGGAGGTCGACGTCGTCGTGCTGCTCGGGCGCGGCGAACCGCAGCTCGAGAGCCTGGTCGACGCCGGCAACTTCCAGCTGCACTGCACGCCGGCGCTGAACCTGTTCGCGCAGCGCGCCGACCGGATCCAGCTGTCGGACGGGGCGTTCGAGTACCACGTGGTGCCGGACCGCACCCGGCCGCTCGACCTCGAGATCTACGACGTCACCCGCGTCGTCGGCTTCGGCGCCGGCTCCGACGCGGAGCGCGAGTTCCAGCCGCTGTACGCGACGCACACGCTCGAGGCCGGCGGCGACGCCGCCTACTTCACGCTGCGGCGCGAGCCGCGCCTGCCCTCGACCACCCAGAAGTCCCGCGGCGCCCGCTCCAGCTACGTCGGCACCGAGGTGTTCCTGTCGCTGGTCGACCCGGCGGCGGCGCCGTACGACACGGCGCTGCGGCAGCTGTCGATCGAGACGCGCTGCACCAACCGCGACCTGCCGCTGCAGATGCCGCTCGGCCTCGGCGCGACCGACTTCACGCTCGACGTCGCCGCGCCCGTGGTCGCGGTGCGCTGCGTGGCGGGGCCGAGCCGCCCGTACGCGCCGCTCGTGGACGGCGCCGTCGCCTGGCGCGCGGTCAGCCACCTCGCGCTCAACTACCTCTCGCTCGTCGACAGCAACCGCGCCGAGGGCGCCGCGGCGCTGCGCGAGCTGCTGGCGCTGTTCGCCACCGCCGGCGACGCCACCGCGCGCCGCCAGATCGAGGGCCTGCGCTCGGTCGGCGCGCGCCCGGTCGTGCGCCGCCTGCCGGCGCCCGGCCCGATCGCCTTCGGCCGCGGCCTCGAGATCACGCTCGAGGTCGACGAGCTCGCCTACCAGGGCGCGAGCGCGTT
>JAFEDP010000669.1 GCA_018241545.1 Pseudomonadota bacterium | reverse complement strand
GAATCGCTCTACGATCCGCGGCGCATGATCACTTCCGGCCCGGGCTTCAAGCGCATTGGACCGTCCCCATGAACGCACCTATCCTGATCGTTGGTGGCGGCCCATCGGGCCTTGCAGCGGCGCACGCGCTGGCGCGCGTCGGCCAGCGCTGCGTCCTGGTCGAGAAGGCGCCGCGCCTTGGCGGCGCTCCGATCCTGTCTGGCTATGCCAAGCTCGTGCCGTCCGGCGAGTGGGCGCGGGACGCGATCGGCGGCATGGTCGAGCGTGTCACCGCCGACTCACTCGTCGAGACCCACACCGGCACCACGATCGTGTCGTTCTCCGGCGCCCCCGGTGCATTCACCGCGACGCTTTCAGACGGCCAGACGGTCAGCGCCGGCGCCGCGATCCTCTGCACCGGCTTCACGCATTTCGATTCACTCAACAAGCCCGAGTGGGGATTCGGGACGTTTCCGGACGTCGTCACGACGACACAGGTCGAGCAGATGATCTCGTCCGGGCGGGGGGTGCGCTGTCCGTCGGACGGCCGTAAGCCGCAACGCGTCGCGATCCTGCTCTGCGTCGGCTCGCGCGACCGGCAGATCGGCCGGGAATGGTGCTCCAAGATCTGCTGCACGGTCTCGGCCAACCTGGCGATGGAGATCCGGGAGGAATTGCCGGAGGCCCACGTCTACATCTATTACATGGACATTCGCACGTTCGGCCTTTATGAGACCAAGTACTACTGGAAGAGCCAGGAGGAGTTCAAGGTCAAGTACATCAAGGCGCGCATCGCGGAGGTCACGTCGGACGGCCAGCGCCTGATCGTCAAGGGCGAGGACACGCTCGTGAAACGTCCAATCACCATTCCGTTCGATATGGTCGTGCACGCGATCGGCATGGACCCGAACTTGGACAACAAGGTGCTATCGGACGTGTTCGGCGTCGCGCTCGAGCCCCACGGCTACATAGGCCGGCGCAGTGCCTACGGCAACACGGCGGAGACGTCGCGGCCCGGCGTGTTCGTGGCCGGCGCGGCTATGGGCCCGGAGACCATCGACGATTCGATTGCCCAGGGTCACGCGGCGGCGCTGGCGGCTCTCGGCCTCGTTGCGCCGGCGCGCGCGGCGGGCTGAGGACGCCGGCATGTTCGGCGCGTGGCCGGGCCGTCGAGACTCCACGCCGGCGCCGGCGCGCGTGGTCCTCGAGCTCAGTGGACCGCGGCTCGACCAGGCGCTCGGCAAGCTCGTCTCAGGCTGCGAGGCGCACGGCGGCATCGAGCGGTACGTCGAGGCCCTGAAGCTCAAGAGCACGCTGTTTCAGGATGTGCTCGGCGCGACCGGCGGCCGCGCGCACGAGCTAGAGCCGACCGAATTCAAGGCCTTGTGCGCCTTTATGGCGACCGTGCGTCGCCGCATCGCGCCGCTTCTCGAGCGACCGGCCTTCGACGTGCTGCCCGGGGCGATCTCGCGGCTGGTGGCGGCGATTGCCGACCCGCGACAGACCGACGCCCGTGTGGCATCGTTCGTGGCCGAGGTCGGCCGCGGAGGTGACGATCGCTGGGTCAGGGACCTCGCGGCCGAGCTCCTGCACAATCTTG
>JAFEDP010000668.1 GCA_018241545.1 Pseudomonadota bacterium | reverse complement strand
CGACGGGCTTCTCCACCACCGCATCGGCGCCGGCGGCGAGGCAGCGCGCGTGGTCGTCCGGCAGCGCGCTCGCGGTGACCACCACCACCGGCGTGTGCGGCCGGCCGGCGGCACGCTCGGCCGCGCGCACCTCGGCGATCGCGGCCAGCCCGTCGAGCACCGGCATGCGCCAGTCGACCAGCATCAGGTCGAAGCGGGCGCCGCGCGCCTGCTCGAGCAGCGCGCGCCCGTCGGCGACCTCGACGACCGGCGCGCAGCCCGACTCGCGCAGGAAGCGCGCCAGGAACTCGCGCGTCTCCGCGAGGTCCTCGGCCAGCAGCACCGCGCCCTGGAACGCGTCCGGTACGCGCGCGCCGAAGCGCCCGGCGGGGGCCTCCTCGACCTCGGCGACCGGCACCTCGAACCAGAAGCGGGAGCCCCGGCCGGGCGCGCTGTCGACACCGATGCGCCCGCCCATGCGCTCCACGATCGAGCGGCTGAGCGCGAGGCCGAGGCCGGTGCCCGGCAGGCGCGCGCCGGGCGCGTCGTCGAGCTGCGCGAACGGCTGGAAGAGCTTCGCCTGCGCCTCCGGCGCGATGCCGACGCCGCTGTCGACGACCTCGGCGCGCAGCCAGCGGCCGGGCCCGGCGCCGCTCGCCGCGGCGAGCGCCAGCGACACGTGGCCCTGCGGCGTGAAGCGCAGCGCGTTGCTGCCGAGCGCGAGCAGCACCTGGCGCAGGCGCTCGCGGTCGGCGCGCAGGCGGCCCGGCAGCTCGGCGGCGAGCGTGCGCGAGATCTCGAGCTCGCGCGCCTCCGGCTGGCGGCGCAGCACCGTGACCACCTCGTCGAGCAGCTCCGCCGGCGCGAAGTCGCTGTCGCTGAGCGCGAGGCGGCCGGCCTCGACGCTGGCGGCGTCGAGCAGGTCGTTGACGATCCCGAGCAGCGCGGCGCCGGCGCTGCGCACCCGCGCGAGCGCCTCGCCGCGGCGCCCGGCCGGCTCGTCGCGCAGCAGGAGGTCGGTGTAGCCGAGGATCACGGTCAGCGGCGTGCGCAGCGCGTGGCTCATGTGCCCGAGGAAGCGCGACTTGGCCTCGCTCGCGACCGTGAGCTCGGCGTTGGCGCGGTCGAGCGCGTCGCGCTCGGCCCGCAGGCGCGCGGCGAGCTCGGCGTTCTCGCGCGCGAGGCGCACCTGCTCGCGCGCCGCGGCGGCGGCGCGCGCCGAGGCGCCGACCATCACCAGCAGGAAGATCAGGTACACGGTGCCGAGGATCTGGCGCGCGGGGTCGCCGGTCGCGATCTGCCAGGCCGCCATCGGCACGACGAACGGCAGCGCGAGCGCGGCGTAGGCGCCGCCGACCACGGAGAGCGCGCTGTAGCCGGCCGCGACCGCCGCCACCAGCGCCATCGACACCAGGATCTCGCGCAGCGGCAGGTGCGCGGGCAGGAGCACGGTGCCCGCCAGCGACCAGGCGGCGCCGGCGAGCGCGGTGAGCCCGAGCAGCAGCCAGCGCCAGCGCTGCGCCTCCGCCGCGCTGCGCGGCCGGGCGAGGAACGCGCGCGCCGCGAGCGTGCGCGCGAGCGCGAGCGCGGCGAGCCCGCCG
>JAFEDP010000667.1 GCA_018241545.1 Pseudomonadota bacterium | reverse complement strand
CTCGTCGAGGTAGGCGCGCGACCACTCGTGGTCGAGCCAGGCGCGGCCGGTCACCGCCGTGCGCCGCCCGCCACGCTCGACCTCGCCCGTCACCTGAAGCTGCGGCAGGCTGTAATAGAGGCTCGCCGAGGTCGGCGCCGGGCCCTTCTGGCTGTAGCCGGAGGCGCCGTTCAGGAGTGGCGGGCCGGTCGGGGTGAGTCTCAGCGAAAAGCCGAAGCCCTCGGCGGCGACGCGCGTCGTGAGTCCCCCGCCCGCCTCGGCGAGCGACCAGTCGCGCAGGTGCACGTCGGTGCGCCCGGTCGCGGCCGAGGCGACCCCGAAGCCCGCGCGCGCGATGCGCTGGTCGTGCCACAGGCTGCCGCGGGCCGGGTCGCTGAGGGCCGCGTGCGCGATCAGCACCGCCTCGGCCGCGAAGGCGCTCGGATTGCCGGTCGCGGGCGTCGGGCGCGTGCGGAAGAACGTCACCTGAAAGCCGAGCGGCGCACCGTCCGCGGTCGCGAGCCAGCCGGTCACGTACCACCACTCGGTGCGGAAGAGCGGATGGGAGCCCGCGTCGGCGGGCAGCACGACGCGCGCGCCGGGCGCGACCGCCGGGTAGTCGTCGGCCCCGCTCGCGCCAGCCGCGGCGAGCGCGGCGAGCAGCAGCAGCGCGAGGCCGAGCCGCGCGCCCGCCCTCACCAGTCCTCCCGCACGGCGCGCGTCGCGGCCTCCGCGGTCGCGATCCGTCCGGAGACGAGCGCCGTCAGGGCCGCGCTCGCCGTGAGCAGCAGCGCCGCGAACGCGAGCTGGCCGCCCGGCACCACGAAGCCGAGGCTCCAGTGGAACGACTGGCGGTTGACGACGTAGACCAGCACGAGGCTGAGCGCGAGCCCCGCGCCGAGCCCGTAGAGCGCGCCGAGCGCGCCGAGCAGCGCGCCCTCCCCGGCCAGCATCGCGAGCACCTGCCGGCGCAGCAGCCCGACGTGGCGCAGCATGCCGAACTCCGCGCGCCGCGCGAGCGCCTGGCTCGCGAAGGCGAGCGCGACGCCGAGCAGCCCGATCGCGACCGCGAAGGCCTCGAGCGCGTAGGTGATCGCGAAGGCGCGGTCGAAGGCGGCGAGCGAGCGGCGCTTGAGCGCGGTCGACTCGAGCACCGTGATCGAGCGCCCGGCGCCGAGGGCCGCGCGCACGGCGCCCGCCACGGCCGCGGCGTCGGCACCGGGCGCGAGCCACAGCGAGCCCTCGCTGTAGCGGCGCTCGCCCGCGAGCGCCTCGAAGGTCGCGAGGTCCATCGTGATCGCGCCGCTCGAGTGCGCGTAGTCGCGCCAGATCGCCGCCACCTGGAAGCGGTGGCGCGCGCCCGCGACCGGCAGCTCCACCACCTGCCCGACCTCGTAGCCGTAGAGGTCGCGCATCGCCTCCGAGGCGTACACCGGCGGCACGCCCGGCATGAGCGCGCGCGCCCGCGCCACGATCGGCAGCGGCGCGGTCGCGAGCGGCCGCGCCATCAGCGTCACCGGAGGCGCGTCCGGCGCGAGCGCGAGCGCGGTCGTGCGCCGCCGCTCGAGCCGCGCGACCCCGGGCAGGCGCTCGAGCGCCGCGGCCGCCTC
>JAFEDP010000666.1 GCA_018241545.1 Pseudomonadota bacterium | reverse complement strand
CGCGACCGGCAGCGGGTCCTCGAGCGGCAGCGCCGCCCGGGCCGTGCCCGCGAGCGCGAGGCCGGCGACGAGCGTGGCCGCGAGGCCGCGCCGGGCGGCCCGTCCGAGGCGCTGGGTGAACGAGGGGGTCATGCGCGCTTCGACCACGCGGTTGCTCGCCGGGTTCCGCCGCGCGCTCAGCGCGGCTTGCGGATGCGCCAGAACCACACGGCCACCGCGGCGAGCACCAGCGCGAGCACCACGAACGCCGCCTGGGTGTGGCTCTGCGTCGACTCGCGTCGCAGGTGCCCGTCGATCCAGACCGAGGCGCGCCCGACGCAGGCGTTCGCCGGCTCCTCGCCGTCGCGGCGGCCCCAGCAGTACATCTTGCATTGCGTCTGCGCGCTGACCCCCTGCGGATAGCGGGTGGTGCAGGCGAGCGCGACCTCGTGCAGGTAGTCCGGGTCGGCGTTGGCGCCGGCCACGCACTGGGCGAGCGGGATCTCCTTGTAGTCGGTCCGGCAGACGTCCTCGGCGGTCGTGAGCGACATGTGGGTGCGATGGCCTCCGTCGGATGCGGTTCTGCTCGGCCGGGCGGTTCGTCGGGCGCCCTGCGCGCCGACGCCGCGCGCAAGTATCCGCAGAACCGCCAGGCGCGTACAGGGGCGCCGCGGTCCCGCACCGAGGGGGGGCCCCGGCCCGCGACCGCGTGGCGCGGTGGCTCCACGCGCGTCGGGCGCGGTCCCTCGCGCGCGACCGGCGACGTCCGGTCCCTGCGCCCGTTTCGTGATCGCGGTCACGGGTCCGGGACGCGGCGACCGCCGCCCGCCCGTCCGTCCCCCCGCCGCGATCCCCGGGCCACCCCGCAGGGCGGGCCGCAGTCGCGACGCGCGTCGCATTATCGCGACGGCGTGCCATCCACACTTCAATGAGATCGAAATCGCGCCGATATGGGGGCCCGAGCGCCGGCCAGCCAGGATCGGAATGCTTAAGTCGCACGTTAACACTCCGCCGGATTGACGGGCCGCACATGCCGATCGACCGCTCCCGCACCGGCACCCCGCCCGGGCCACCCGCTCAGCGGCGGGTGCTGGTCGTCGACGACGACCCGACCTTCGTCGCGATGGCCTGCGACACCCTCGCCGATGCCGGCTATGCCGTCAGCATCGCCCGCAACGCCGCCGAGGCCGTGGCCGCCTTCGACGCCGAGCGGCCGGACCTGGTGCTGCTCGACGTCGAGTTCCCGGGCGGCAATGGCTTCGAGCTGTGCGCGCGCTTCCGCAACGGGGCCGCGCCGCGCGACATCCCGATCGTGATGGTGACCGGTCACGAGGACACGGCGTCGATCGCGCGCGCCTACGACGTCGGCGCCACCGACTTCATCCACAAGCCGATCCTCTGGCCCACGCTGCCGCACCGCCTCGGGTTCATCCTGCGGGCGCTCGAGAACAACCGCGCGCTGCAGTGGAGCGAGCAGCGCCACCGCACGCTGCTGCAGGCGCTGCCCGACACGATCTACCTGGTCGATGGCGACGGCACGCTGCGCGACCACATCCGCGCCGGGCGCGAACAGGCCTCCGGGCGCCACGTCGGCAGGAGCGTCGAGGAGGTGT
>JAFEDP010000665.1 GCA_018241545.1 Pseudomonadota bacterium | reverse complement strand
GGTGCTGACCGCTGCGGACTGCGTGCTGGTGGCCTCGGGCACGGCGACCCTCGAGACGCTGCTGTGCAAGCGGCCGATGGTGGTTGCCTACCGCGTCGGGCGGGCGACGGCCGCGGTGATGCGCGGCCTCGGCCTCATCAAGGCGCGGTTCTTCGCCCAGCCGAACCTCCTGGCCGGCAGGCTGATCGTCCCGGAGCTGCTGCAGGAGGCGGTGACGCCCGAGCGGCTCGGCACGGAGCTCCTCGGCTGGCTCGACGACCCGGCGCGCGCGGCCGCCGCCGCGGCGGAGTTCGCCCGCATCCACGCCGAGCTCAAGCGCGACGCCAGCGACCGCGCGGCCGAGGCCGTGCTCGCCCTGATCGACCGGCGGCAGGCCGGACCTTGAGCCTGCGCTGGCCCGCCCGCGCCCGGCAGGCCGGCGTCGACGAGGCCGGGCGGGGGCCGCTGGCGGGCCCCGTGGTCGCGGCGGCCGTGATCCTGCCGCGCGCGCCGCGCATCCGCGGCCTCGATGACTCCAAGCGCCTCAGCGCCGCGGCGCGCGAGGACCTGGCGCGGAAGATCCGGGCGCGGGCCGTGGCCTTCGGCCTGGGCTGGGCCGACGCAGCCGAGATCGACGCGCTCAACATCCTCGAGGCGACGCTGCTCGCGATGCGCCGCGCGGTGCTCGCGCTCGCGGTGCCGGCCGACGGGCTGCTGGTCGACGGCAACCGCCCGCCCGCGGCCGAGGGCCTCGGCCTCACCGGGCCGGTCGAGGCCGTCGTGGGCGGCGACGGCAGCGAGGCCGCGATCGCGGCGGCCTCGATCCTCGCCAAGACCTGGCGCGATGCCTACATGATCGCGGCCGACCGCCGCCACCCCGGCTACGGCTTCGCCGTGCACAAGGGCTACGGGACGCCCGACCACCTGGCGGTGCTCGCGGCCCTAGGGCCTTCCCCGCTGCATCGGCGCTCCTTCGAGCCGGTAAGATCCGCCTGCGCCCGCCCGGGCGCGCCCCGGTGAAGCGCCGACCGTGACCGCCTTCGTCCACCTGCGCCTGCACACCGAGTATTCGCTGGTCGACGGCGTAGTGCGCATCGACGAGCTGGCCGCCGCCGCGGCGGCCGCCGGCATGCCGGCGGTCGCGGTCACCGACCAGAGCAACCTGTTCGCGATGGTCAAGTTCTACCGTGCGGCGCAGGCGGCCGGCGTCAAGCCGATCATCGGCGTGGACGCGTGGCTGCGCGACGGCGGGGAGCGCGGCGAGCCCTCGCGCCTGACGCTGCTGTGCATGAACGCGACCGGGTACGGCAACCTGGCGCGGCTCGTGTCGCGCTCCTACCTCGAGGGCCAGCGCCGCGGCGTGCCGCTGCTCGAGCGCGCCTGGCTCGAGCCCGGCTCGGTCGCCGGGCTGATCGCGCTCTCCGGCGGGCCGGACGGCGACGTCGGCCGGCACCTCGGCAACGGCCGCATCGCCGAGGCGCACCGCGCGGCGCGCGCCTGGCGCGCGCTGTTCGGCGACCGCTACTACCTCGAGGTGCAGCGGCTCGGGCGCCCGGACGACGAGGCGCTCATCGACGGCGTGCTCGGCCTCGTGCGCGAGCTCGACCTGCCGG
>JAFEDP010000664.1 GCA_018241545.1 Pseudomonadota bacterium | reverse complement strand
GTTGACGCGGAACCGCGCGAGGCCCGGCACCGCGTAGGCGAAGTCGGCGCCCTCCTTCTCCTCGAAGCGCGCGATCGCCTTCGGCGGCATGATCTCGTACAGCGTCTCCTTGACGAACTCGGCCTTGAGCGGCTCCGGCCGCAGCGGCTGCAGGTCGCCATACACACGCAGGCGCGGGGGGTCGCCGGCGATGAAGTGCAGGTCCGAGCCCTTGCGGCTCAGGACGTCGGAGAGGTATTCGTCGAGGCGCGCCACGTCCGCTCAGCCCGCCGTGACTTCGATCTTGGGCGCCATGCTGGCGTCGCTGACATAGCGCTGCAGCACCTTCTTGTCGCTCGCGTAGACGTAGGCGTCGTCCGGGTCGAGCTCTTTGGCAAGCACGCCGGCGAGCAGCGCCTGGTCGAGCAGCTGCATGCCACTGTCGCGACCCGTCTGCAGCTGCGCCGGGATCTGGTGGCTCTGGTCGGTCTGGATCAGCTTGCCGATCGCGCGGTTCATGACCATGACCTCGCAGATGGCGCGGCGCGCGCGGCTGTCCGCGCGCTTGACGAGCACCTGCGTGATGACCGCGAGCAAGCTCTGCGACAGGAAGCTCTTGGTCTGCTCCCGTTCCTCGATCGGCAGGGCGTCGATGATGCGGTCGATCGTCTTGACCGCGCTCGTCGTGTGCAGCGTGCCGAGCACCAGGTGGCCGGTCTCCGCAGCGGTCATGGCCATGCGGATGGTCTCGGCATCGCGCATCTCGCCGACCAGGATCACGTCGGGATCCTCGCGCATGGCGGCGCGGACGCCCTCGGCGAACGACGGTACGTGGGTGCCGTATTCGCGCTGGATGATCTGCGCCTCCTGGCTGCGATGCACGAACTCGATCGGGTCCTCGAGGCTGATGATGTTGACGCGCCGCGTGCGGTTGAGCTCGTTGATCATCGCGGCGAGCGTCGTCGACTTGCCGGTGCCGGTCGAGCCGGTCACCAGGATCATGCCCTGGTGGTAGTCGAGCAGCTTGCCGACGACCGGCGGCAGGTTGAGGCTCTCGAGCGTCGGCACCGATGACGGAATGGCGCGGAACACGGCGCCGACGCCGGTCTCCTTGCGGAACACGTTGACGCGGAAGCGCCCGCCGTCCTCGGCAACGTACGAGAAGTCGAGGTCGTGGCCGCCCTTGAAGGTGTCGCGCTGGTTCTTGGTCAGGATCTCGTTGACGTAGCCCTCGAGCTCGGAGTCGCCGAGGCTGCGGAAGCGGATCGGCATCAGCTCGCCGTTCATGCGCAACATCGGCGGCACGCCGACCGCGAGGTGCACGTCAGAGCAGCCCTGGGCGGTGCCGAGCTTCAGGAACGCGTCGATGCGGGCCATGGTGCGGCGTCCTGCCTAGGCGAACTTCTCGAGCGCCACGCGCAGCTCGTCCATGCTCTGGTAGCGCTTGGCCTTGTCGACCGCCATCGCCTTGACAATGACGTCGGACAACGCCTGCGGCAGCTGGCTGTTGATCTCGAGCGGCGCGCGCGCCTTGCCCTGGACGTGCTGGTACATGACCGCCATGTGGTCGCCGCGGCTGTAGGGTGGCACGCCGGTCAGCATCTCGTACAGGAT
>JAFEDP010000663.1 GCA_018241545.1 Pseudomonadota bacterium | reverse complement strand
TCGGCCGCGCGCGCCGCCTCGACGCGCCGCCCGAGCTCCTCGGCGGTGCGCCGGTCGAGCAGCGCCGGCGCCACCGGGCGCAGCACCGCCAGCACCTGGCCGGCCAGGACCGCATCGCCCTCGGTGAGCGCGATGCGGTCGAGCTCGCCCGCGAGCGGGGCGACGACCGCGTAGTGGTCGCGGATGCGGGTCTTGCCCTGCTCGTCGACCGTCTCGACGAACGGGGCGCGCACGAGGCGCGCCACCTCGGCCGGCACCGCGGCCGGGCGCAGCAGCCAGGCGAGGCCCGCGAGCCCCGCGGCGGCGACGAGGAGGATGCCGGTCAGGCGACGACGGTCCATGCGCTACTCCCGGGTCTTCAGGGCCGCGACGAGGTCGAGGCGGTCGATGCGGCGGCGCACGATCCACCCGCTCACCACCGCCGAGGCGACGATGGTGGCGGCGGCGAGCGCATAGGTCCCCGGCGCGATCACCACCGGGATGCGGAAGGTCTCGGACTGCATGGCGCCGGTCAGGAACACCGCGAGCCCGTAGCCGGCGGCGAGCCCGAGCGGGATGCCGGCGAGCACCTCGAGGGCGAGCTCGCCGAGCAGCATCGCCGACACCTCGCCGCGCCGAAAGCCCAGCACGCGCAGGCTCGCGAGCTCCCAGGCGCGCTCGGCGAGCGCGATGCGGGCGCTGTTGTAGACGACGCCGACCGCGATGGTCGCCGCGAACAGCGTGAACACCGAGGTGAACACCAGCACGTTGCGCGCCGAGATCTCGCGGAAGCTCGCGAGCGAGTTGGCCTTGATGGCGACCGTCGCGACCACCGGGGTCGCCTTGAGCGCGCGGTAGAGCTCGGTGCGCGCCGCCGGGTCGACGCGCAGCTCCAGCGCCCCGACCGCCTCGCCCTCGCCGACGAGGCGCGCGAGCGCGGCGCCGTCCATGTAGGCGGTGAGCCCGAACATGTCGCGCACCAGGCCCTCGACCTTGACCTGCCGCACCTGGCGCGCGCCCTCGAGCGCCTCGACGCCGAGCGTGTCCCCCGGGGCGACGCGCAGCCGCTCGGCCAGGCGCGCCGACAGCAGCAGCCCGCGCGGCGGCACCGCGACCGCCCGCCCGGCCTCGTCGAGCACGCGCCGCAGGCGCGCCCCCGGGGGCAGCCCCAGCAGCACCGTGCGGTAGTCACCCTGCGCGCCGCGCAGCCGCACCGGCAGGGCCCGGTAGCCCTCGGCCTCGAGCACCCCCGGGAGCCGGCGGGCGGCCAGCGTCGCGGCGCGGGCGCGCGGATAGGCGAGCGCGAGCACGACGTCGGCGCGCTCGGCGGCGCCGAACTGCACGTCGATCATGTAGTTGACCGCGTCCCACCAGAACGTGCCGGAGACGATCAGCGCCGCGGCCGCGCCGACCCCGGCCACGGTCAGGAGCGAGCGCACCGGACGGCGCTCGAGGTTGCGGAGCATCATGCGCACGGCCGGCGGGATGCGCGCCGCGGCGCGCAGGCGCTCGAGCAGCAGCCGGCGGTAGCGCGCCGGCGCCGGCGGGCGCATCGCCTCGGCCGGCGACAGGCGCACGACGGCGCGGATCGCGAGCAGCGCGCCGGCCGCGCCGGC
>JAFEDP010000662.1 GCA_018241545.1 Pseudomonadota bacterium | reverse complement strand
GCCGGCCGCCCCGGCGCCCTGCCACAACCCACAGGGCCCGTGCCGCCGGCCAAGGCGTTCGTGGACTTCCAGAACGACGTCACCACACGCGACCTCGCGCTCGCGCGCCGCGAAGGCTTCGAGTCGATCGAGCACATCAAGCGCTACACGACGACCGGCATGGCGACCGACCAGGGCAAGACGTCGGGCCTGAACGCGCTCGGCTACGTCGCCGCCGCCGCCGAGCGCCGGGTCCCCGAGATCGGCCTGACGACCTTCCGCATGCCGTACACGCCGGTGACCTTCGGCTCCTTCGCCGGCACGGCGCGCGGCGACCTGTTCGACCCCGTGCGCCGCACGCCGAGCCACGACTGGGCGGTCGCTCGCGGCGCGGTGTTCGAGGACGTGGGGCTCTGGAAGCGGGCCCGCTACTTCCCGCAGGCCGGCGAGGACATGCACGCGGCCGTGAACCGCGAATGCCTCGCGGTGCGCGGCGGTGTCGGCCTGTTCGACGCCTCGACCCTCGGCAAGATCGAGGTCGTCGGCAAGGACGCCGCCGCGTTCCTCAACCGGCTGTACGTGAACAACTGGTCGAACCTCGCGGTCAACCGCGCCCGCTACGGCATCCTGCTGCGCGACGACGGCTTCGTGTACGACGACGGCGTGATCGCGCGACTCGCGGAGGACCGCTTCCACGTCACGACGACCACCGGCGGCGCCGCGCGCGTGTTCGCGATGATGGAGGACTACATCCAGACGGAGTGGACCGACCTGTCGGTGTGGATCACCTCGACCACCGAGCAGTGGGCGGTGGCCGCCGTGCAGGGACCGCGGGCCCGCGACGTGCTGGCGAAGATCGTGACCGGCGTCGACCTGAGCCCGGCGGCGCTCCCGCACATGGCGGTCGCGCGCGGCGCGATCTGCGGCGTGCCGATGCTGCTGTTCCGCGTGAGCTTCAGCGGCGAGCTCGGCTTCGAGGTCAACGTCCCCGCCGACTACGGCGCCGAGGTCTGGTCCGCGATCCACGAGGCCGGCCGGGAATTCGGCATCACGCCGTACGGCACCGAGGCGATGCACGTGCTGCGCGCCGAGAAGGGCTACATCATCGTCGGCCAGGACACCGACGGCACGATGACGCCGGACGACGCGGCCGTCGGCTGGGCGATCGGCAAGCAGAAGCCGGACTTCGTCGGCAAGCGCTCGCTCGAGCGCCCGACGATGAAGAACCCGGGCCGCAAGCAGCTGGTGGGGCTCGAGACGCTCGACCCGAAGGTCGTGCTCGAGGAGGGCGCGCAGATCGTGGCCGGGCCGGGCCAGGCGGTGCCGATGAAGATGATCGGCCACGTCACCTCCGCCTATCACAGCGCCGCGCTCGGCCGCTCGATCGCGCTCGGCGTGGTCGCCGGCGGCCGCGGCCGCCAGGGCGAGACGCTGTACGTGCCGATGCCGGGCGGGGACATCCCGGTCAAGGTGGTTTCACCGGTGTTCTACGATCGAGAGGGAGCGCGACTCAATGGCTGAACCGCTGCGGCGCACGCCGCCCCGCATCGCGCCACGCACCTGGCTCGCGCCGCTGCCGAGCGCGGCCCGCTACAGCCTGCGCGGCGGCGCCGAGGCACGCCTC
>JAFEDP010000661.1 GCA_018241545.1 Pseudomonadota bacterium | reverse complement strand
AGGAGCCCTGCCCATGCCGATCCGCCAGCGACCGCCGTTCGCCACCACCTTCGCCGTCCTTGTCGCGCTCGCTGCCGCGGCGCCGGTGGCGCCCGCGGCGACGCGCCCGTTCAGCGCCAAGGACCTCGTGACGCTGAGCCGCCTCAGCGAGCCCCGCCTGCGGCCTGACGGGGGCGCGGTGGTCTTCACGTTGCGCGAGACCGACCTCGAGGGCAATCGCGCCGTGCGCAGCCTGTGGCAGCTCGATCTCGCGCATCCGGGCGCTGAGCCGCAGCGGCTCACCGCGGCGGGCTCCAACGCCTGGTCGGCGCACTGGTCGGCGGACGGCCGTGCGCTCTACTTCCTCTCCAACCGCTCCGGCAGCGCCCAGGTGTGGCGCATCACCGACGGCCTCGGCGAGGCGCAGCCGGTCACGCGCCTGCCGGTGGACGTCAACGCCTTCCGCGTCGCGCCCTCCGGGCGGCAGCTCGCGCTGTCGCTGGACGTGTTCCTCGACTGCACCGACCTCGCCTGCACCCGCGACCGCCTCGCCGCGCGCGCCGCCAGCAAGGCGAGCGCCATGCGCTTCGACGAGCTGTTCGTGCGCCACTGGGATACCTGGTCGGACGGGCGCCGCTCGCAGCTGTTCGTCGCCGACCTCGATGGCGACGGCGCCGCCCGCGGCGAGCCGCGCCTCGTCAGCCGCGGCGTCGCGGGCGACGTGCCCTCCAAGCCCTTCGGCGACGACAGCGAGTTCAGCTTCTCGCCGGACGGGGCCACGCTCTACTTCGACGCGCGTCGCGGCGGGCGCGAGGAGGCCTGGTCGACGAACTTCGACGTCTACGCGGCGGCGACCGACGGCAGCACGCCGCCCCGCAACCTGACCGCCGACAACCCCGCCTGGGACGCCTACCCGCTGCCGTCGCCGGACGGCAAGCGGCTCTATTACCTCGCGATGCGGCGCCCGCAGCACGAGGCCGACCGCTTCGCGATCATGGAACTCGATCTCGCCAGCGGGCGCCGCCGCGAGGTCGACCCCGACTGGGACCGCAGCGCGGGCCCGCTCAAGGTCTCTGCGGACGGGCACACGCTGTACACGACCGCCGACGACCTCGGCGAGCACCCGCTGTTCGCCGTCGACGTCGCCAGCGGCCGCGTACGCCGGCTCGCCGCGCAGGGCAACGTCTCCGCCTTCGAGGTGGGTGCCGACGGGATCGTGTTCGCGCGCGACGCCTGGACCGCGCCGAGCGACCTCTACCGTCTCGCGCGCGGCCGCGAGACGCGCCTGACCCAGGTCAACGCCGCGCGACTGCGCGACGTCGCCTTCGGCGAGGTCGAGACGTTCCAGTTCGCCGGCTGGAACGGCGATGCGGTGCATGGCTATGTCGTCAAGCCGGTGGGCTTCGAGCCCGGCAAGCGCTACCCGGTCGCATTTCTGATCCACGGCGGCCCGCAGGGCTCCTGGCTCAACGACTTCCACTACCGCTGGAACCCGCAGACCTACGCCGGCGCCGGCTTCGCGGTGGTGGTCGTCGATTTCCACGGCTCGACCGGCTACGGCCAGGCCTTCGTCGACGCGATCTCCGAGCACTGGGGCGACCGGCCGCTCGAGGACCTGCAGAAGGGCTGG
>JAFEDP010000660.1 GCA_018241545.1 Pseudomonadota bacterium | reverse complement strand
CCGCGATCGCGACGACGTAGACGAGCGGCGAGGCCTTGCCCTTCCAGTCCGCGCCGACGGCACGCGCGAGCAGCGACTGCGGGCCCTGCGAGCGGATGATCACGAGCTGCAGCGCGTAGTAGGCGAGCGCCGCGGCGAGCAGCACGGCGCCGTACAGCGCGGTCGGCAGCGGCGCGAAGTGGTTCGCTCCCATCCAGCCGGTGGCGAACGGCACCAGCGACAGCCAGAACAGCAGGTGCAGGTTGGCCCACAGCATCGGGCCGGTCACGCGGCGGACCGTGTGCAGCAGGTGATGGTGGTTGTTCCAGTAGATGCCGAGGTACACGAAGCTGAGCACGTAGCTCAGGAACACCGGCACGACCGGCGCGAGCGCCGCGAGCGTCTCGCCCGTCGGCACTTTCATCTCGAGCACCATGATCGTGATCAGGATCGCGATCACGCCGTCGCTGAAGGCCTCGACGCGTCCCTTGCCCACTGCCCCTCCGCCTGCCGGCGCGCCCGCCGCGCCGGGTCAAGGATATAGTGCGGCCGGGGCCGCGGGTGGCGCGGTCCCGATCCTGGCCGAGGGTGCCGCATGCCGCGACTGAACGTCCTGCTCCCGATCCTGCTGCTCGCGCCCGCCGCCGTCGGCGCCGCGACCGCCGCCGTGCCCGGTGCGGCCGCCGAGCCCCTGCCAGCCCTCGAGTGGCGGCTCATCGGGCCGTACCGGGGTGGCTGGGCGACGGTAGCCGCAGGCGTGCCCGAGGCGCCGGACACGTTCTACGCGGGCACCGCGGGCGGGGGCGTATGGAAGACCGACGACGCCGGCCGCACCTGGCGCGCGCTCACCGACGCCGTGCCGGTCACCGGGGTCGGGGCGCTCGCCGTCGCTCCCTCCGACCCGCGCGTGGTCTACGTCGGTACCGGCCATCCCGAGCCACGCTACGACGTCGTCGCCGGCAGCGGCGTCTACCGCTCGAGCGACGCCGGGCGCACCTGGCAGGCGCTGGGCCTCGCCGAGACGCGCCACATCGGGGCGATCTCGGTCGACCCGCGCCGCGCCGACACGGTGCTCGTGGCGGCGCAGGGCCACCTGTTCGGCCCGGGCCGCGATCGCGGCGTCTACCTGAGCACCGACGGCGGCGCGACCTGGTCGCAGACCCTGTTCGTGGACGAGCAGACCGGCGCCGTGGACCTCGCCCGCGACCCCGCGGACCCCGACCAGGTGTACGCAGCGACCTGGACGGCGCGCGTCTGGCCCTGGCTCAGCTACTTCACGCCGCTCGAGGGCCCGGGCAGCGCGCTGTGGCACTCCGCCGATGGCGGTCGCCACTGGCGGCGGCTCGGCGGCGCCGGCTGGCCCGACGGGCCGCTCGGGCGCATCGGGCTCGCGGTCACCCGCGCGGGCGGCGCCGCGCGCCTCTACGCCACCGTGAGCCGCTCCGCCGGCGGCAGCGGCCTGTACCGCTCGGACGATGCCGGTGTGCACTGGCAACGCGTCAACGACGCGCGCTGGGTCGCCGACTGGTACATGAGCCGTCTGACCGTGTCGCCCAACGACCCCGACACGCTCTACACCGTGGGCCAGTCGATCCACGAGTCGCGCGACGGCGGGCACACGTTCACGGCGGTGCGCG
>JAFEDP010000065.1 GCA_018241545.1 Pseudomonadota bacterium | reverse complement strand
TCGGCGAGAACCGCGCGGTGCAGCAGGTCGAGATGATCCGGCCGGCCTTCTACCAGATGACGCGTGCCTATCTCGTGGGCCGGGTCAGCGGCCGCGACTGGCACATGCCGCTCGTGGTCGCCCTCAAGAACACCGAGCGCGGCGTGCTGGTCGACGCCGTGATGACACGCGACGCCGACGTTTCGGTGCTGTTGAGCTTCACGCGCTCGTACTTCCACGTCGACCTCGAGCGCGTCGGCAAGGCGCTGCTGTTCCTGCACCAGCTGATGCCGCACAAGCCCGTCAGCGAACTGTTCACGGTGATCGGTCGCGCCAAGCAGGGCAAGACGGAGCGTTACCGCGAGCTGTTCCGCCATCTGCAGTCGGCACAGGACCAGTTCGTGCTCGCCCCCGGCGAGCGCGGCCTCGTGATGGTCGTATTCACGCTGCCGTCCTTCGACGTCGTGTTCAAGCTGATCCGCGACCGCTTTCCCGCCCAGAAGAACATCGTCCGTGACGACGTGCTGCGCAAGTACGAATTCGTGTTCAAGCATGACCGCGCCGGGCGTCTGGTGGACGCGCAGGAGTTCAAGCGGCTGCGCTTCCCGCGGCGGCTATTCGAGCCGGCTCTGCTGAGCGAGCTCCTGAGCGAGACGGCGGGCTCCGTCCACGAGGACGGCGACGACCTGATCATCGACCACTGCTACATCGAGCGGCGCATGACGCCGCTCAACATCTACCTGCGCGAGGCGGGCCGCGAGGACTGCGCGCTGGCGGTGCTCGAGTACGGCCAGGCGATCCGCGACCTCGCCTACACCAACATCTTCGCCGGCGACCTGCTGCTGAAGAACTTCGGCGTCACGCGCAATCGCCGCGTCATCTTCTACGACTACGACGAGCTGTGCCTGGTCACCGACTGCCGGTTCCGGGAGCTGCCCGCGGCGCAGTCGGACGAGGACGAGATGCGGGGCGAGACCTGGTACTACGTCGCGGACAACGACGTCTTCCCGGAGACCTTCATCAACTTCCTCGGCTTCGACGACGAGATGCGCGAGGTGTTCCTGAAGGCCCACGGCGAGATCCTGACGCCGGACTGGTGGCGTGCCGTCCAGGACCGGCTGCACGCCAACGAGGTCATCGAGGTGCTGCCCTACGGGGCGCACCGGGTGCGGGTCGCGAGCAGCGCCTGACGGCCGAACTGAGACGCCGGTCACACTGGCTGGCTTCAGGCGCGCCCCGCCCGGCCGACCCATGGCTCAGCGGCCGATCGGCTGCGGCGTGACCTTTCTTCTGGGAAGCGGCGGCGGATGGAACGAGGCTCGGCTCAGGCGACGCCCGCCGGTGCGGCCGTGGCAGCGGACGGCGCGTCCGGCACGACGGAGCGCGGGCCGCCCGCCCCTGCCCGCCGCCACCGGACCGTCCTGATCGTCGGCAACGACGTCCCGCGCCGCCAGGCGCTCGCCGCCGCGCTCGCCGCCGGCCGACTCGAGGCCATCACCGCCGACTGGGGCAACGCCGCCCTGTGCCTCGACAGCTTCCGCCCGAGCGCGCTCGTGATCGAGCTCGGAACGGCCGCGCCGGTGTCGCTGGCCGACTACCGCGCGTTACGCGCCCGCGCGCCGCGCGCCCGCGTCCCGACCATCGCGCTCGCAGCGACGGTCGATGCGGCCACCGTCGACGCGGCCGCGCGCGACGGGGTCACCGAAGTCCTGCCGCAGTCCGTGGAACCGGGGCTGGTGCTGCACCGGCTCGGGAACCTGCTGCGCGTCCACGACCTGCTGCGCGGCTGGCGCACCAGCGAGTCCCGCCGCCGTGCCATCGCCGAAGCCCTGCCCGATACGCTCCTGCGCGTCGACGCGCACGGCACGATCCGCGAGGTGCTCGCGCTCGGCCGCGACGGCCTCGGCCTGGCGCTCGACGTCCAGGGGCCGGGCCGGCGCCTAGACGATCTGCTGCCGGTGCCGGCGGACTGCAGCTTCGCCGAGCTGTGCGCGACGGCGCTCGCCCGCGGAACCGGCGCCGAGCGCGAGCTGCTGCGCCCCGGCGGCGACAACGTGCAGGCGATCGACTTCCGGCTGGTTCCGATCGACGCCGGCCACGGCCTCGTGGTGCTGCGCGACATCAGCCACCGCCATGGCAGCGACACGGTCCGGCGGGCGCTCCACTACGACAGCCTGACGGGCCTGCCGAACCGGGCGCGGTTCATGTCCCGCCTCGAGGACGCGCTCGGGGGCCAGCCCCGGCGCTCGAGCGTCGCCGTGCTGCGCCTACAGGTCGACCAGTTCCGTCGCATCGAGCAGTCGCTCGGGCCGGCGGCCGCCGACGAGCTGCTGGCGGAGGTCGGACGGCGCCTGATCGGGATGACCGAGCAGGCCGGCGGTACGCCGGCCAGCGCCGCCGGCCACGTCGCGATCGCCGGCCGCCTGCACCAGGACGCGTTTGCGGTACTGGCCGTCGACCTGCGCGGCCGCGACGCCTGCGACACCATCGCCGAGCACATCCGCTCCCAGCTCGCGCGGCCGGTATCGATCAACGGTCGCGACGTACGCAGCACCGTCAGCATCGGCATCAGCCTGTGGCCCGAGAACGGCACGGACCCCGAGACCCTGCTGCGCAACGCCGCCCTTGCCGCCAACCACGCGCGCGTCGACGGCACCGCGCGCCTGTACACGGACACGATGCGCCTGCGCTCGCTGCGCAGCCTCGACGTCGAGCAGCAGCTGCAGCATGCGCTCGAGGCCGGCCAGCTCAGCCTGCAGTACCAGCCGAAGGTCGACGTGGCGCGCCGGCGACTGCTCGGCTTCGAGGCGCTGCTGCGCTGGGAGTCACCGGTGCTCGGCCGCGTCTCGCCCGCCGAGATCGTGCCGGTCGCCGAGCAATGCGGGCTGATCCAGCCGCTCGGCGAGTGGGTCATGCGCCAGGCGTGTCTCGACGCGCGCCGCTTCAACCGCGACGCTGCCGCGCCGCTGCCCGTCGCGATCAACGTCTCCGCCGGACAGTTCGCCGGCGGCGACGTCGCCTCGACCGCGCGCCGCGCGATCGACATGACCGGCATCGACGCCGCGCTCGTCGAGCTGGAGCTGACCGAGTCGGTCCTGATGCAGGACGTCGGCAGCGCGCTGCGCGTGTTCCACGACTTGCGCCAGTGCGGCATCCGCCTCTCGATCGACGACTTCGGCACCGGTTACTCGAGCCTGCAGTACCTGCGGCGACTGCCGGTCAACGCCCTTAAGATCGACCGCTCGTTCGTCAAGGACATCGCCGACGACAAGTCGGCGAACGCGATCTGCACCGCGGTCGTGACCCTCGGCCGCAGCCTCGGCCTGGAAGTGGTCGCCGAGGGCGTCGAGACCGTCGAGCAGGCGAGCGCGCTGCGCGCGCGCGGCTGCACGCGCCTGCAGGGCTACCTGATCGGCCGTCCGATGCCCGCCACCAGCGTCGCCGCCTGGATCGGGCGCGGCGAGTGGCAGCGCGCGATCGACCGGACCGAGCTGCCGCTGCGGGCCGAGTACTAGGCGCGCGGCGGGCCGCCCGGGAACGCCGCCGCCAGCGCCGCCGACAGGTCCGCGACCAGGTCGTCCGGGTCCTCCAGCCCGATCGACAGCCGCGCGGTGGTGGGCCCGATGTCGGACCATTCCCGCTGCCCGGGGCCGAGATCGCGGGGCTGCAGCAGCTGCGGCGGCACAATCAGCGACTCGGTCGAGCCCAGGCTCGCGGCGATCGCGAACAGCTGGAGCGCGTCCGCGAACGTGCGACTGTGCTCGGCGCCGCCCTTGAGATCGACGCAGATCACGCTGCCGAAGTCCCGCATCTGGCGCTGCGCGAGCCCGTGGCCGGGGTCGGTCGCGAGGCCCGGGTAGCGGACGCGGGCGACCCGCGGGTCCTGCGCCAGGAACTGCGCGACGCGTGCCGCCGCCTCGCACTGCGCGGCGCGCCGCACGTGGTAGGTCTTGAGCCCGCGCTGGACCAGGAACGCCGCGTGGGGGTCGAGCGCCGGCCCGAGCGCGAGGGCCTGTGCGCGCACCGCGCGCAGCGGCTCGCCGGAGCCGATCACCGCGCCCCCCATCACGTCGCCATGGCCGCTCGCGTACTTGGTGAGGCTGTGCACGAACAGGTCGACGCCGAACTCGCCGTGCGAGTCGAAGCCGGCGAACGTGTTGTCCATCACGGTCAGCGCCCCGTGGCGCCGCGCGCTCGCGACGAGGTGCTCGATGTCCGGGACCTTGAGCACCGGGTTAGTGGGGGATTCGAACCAGACAAGACGGGTCGGGCGCTCCGCCAGGGCGCGCTCGATGCCCGCCTGGTCGGTGACCGACAGCAGGGTGTGCGTGACGCCGAAGCGCGCCAGCGTGCGCACGATCAGGCCGCGCGTCGGGGCGTAGGTTTCCGCGAACGCGAGCACGTGGTCGCCCTGCGACAGCAGCCCCAGCAGCGTGACCGCGACGGCGGCGATGCCCGTCCCGACCGCGACGCAGCCCTCGCGACCCTGCAGTTCGGCGAGCAGCGCCTCGAGGTCCGCAACCGTCGGGTTCGCGACGCGGCTGTAGTGAAAGCCGTGCCCGGGGGCCGCCCAGGCGCGCTCCGTCGCCGCGAGGCTCTCGAGCTCGAACTTGACCGACTGGTGGATCGGCGCGACCAGCGGCCGGTTGCCGGCGGGCAGCAGCGTGCGGGGTGGGTGGTTGATGCGGGTACGGGGCTTCATCGCTCGGGTCTCCTGGCGCGGCCTGGCCGCGGCATTGAAGCACAGCGGCGCACGGCACCCAATCGCGCATTGCATTGCCGGGGTACGGGGGCGAAAATTGCCCGATACGCGCCGACCGCCGCCGGAGAATTCGATGGACTTCAGCCTCAACGACGACCAGCAGATGATCCAGACGGTGGCGCGCGACTTCGCTACCCGCGTGATCGCCCCGTCCGCGGCCCGCTTCGACGAGAGCGGCGAGTTCCCGTCCGATAACATCCGCCAGGCCGCGGAGCTCGGCTTCATGGGTGTGGAGGTGCCGCCGGAGTACGGCGGCGCCGGCCTCGACCCGATCAGCTTCTGCGTCATGATGGAGGAGATCGCGGCCGCCGACGCCGCGCACTCGACGATCATCTCCGTCAACAACTCGCTCTACTGCAACGGCATCCTGCAGTTCGGCACCGAGGCGCAGCGGCAGCAGTTCGTGCGCCCGGTGGCGAGCGGCCAGGCGATCGGCTGCTACGGGCTGACCGAGCCGCAATCGGGGTCGGATGCGAGCAACATGCGCACCCGTGCGGTGCTGTCGGCCGACGGCACGCACTACGTCGTGAACGGCAAGAAGTCCTGGATCACGTCCGGTCCCGTCGCCCGGTTCATGCTGCTGTTCGCGACGGTCGATCCGGCGCTGGGCGCGCGCGGCGTCACCGCCTTCCTGGTCGACACCGAGACGCCCGGCTACCTGCGCGGCAAGACCGAGCCGAAGCTCGGCATCCGAGCCTCGGCCACCTGCGAGATCGAGTTCGCCGACCTGCGCGTGCCGGTCGCCAACCGGCTCGGCGCCGAGGGCCAGGGCTTTCAGATCGCGATGACGGTGCTCGACGCCGGCCGGATCGGCATCGCCGCGCAGGCGGTCGGCATCGCGCGTGCCGCGTACGACGCCTCGCTGGCCTTCGCCCGCGAGCGGCGCGCGTTCGGCAGCGCGATCGGCGCGTTCCAGATGGTGCAGCTCAAGCTCGCGGACATGAAGTCGCGTCTCGACGCCGCGCGCCTGCTGACGTGGCGGGCCGCCTGGACCAAGCGCGAGCGCGCCCGGCAGGGTGGCCGCAACACCACCGAGGCCTCGGTCGCCAAGCTGTTCGCGTCCGAGACGGCGATGTTCTGCGCGCACCAGGCGGTGCAGATCCACGGCGGCATGGGCTACAGCAAGGAGCTGCCCGTCGAGCGCTACTTCCGCGACGCCAAGATCACCGAGATCTACGAGGGCACCAGCGAGATCCAGCGCCTCGTGATCGCGCGGCAGGAAACCGGTCTGCGCTGATCAGTAGCCGTCCACGAGCGCGCGGACGTGCTCGCAGTGACCGCACAGGGTCAGGATCTCCGGCAGCGCCCAGCCGAAGTGGGCGGCGACCGGGTCGGCGCTGAGCGCGTCGGCCGCCAGCGAGCCTGAGTCGGCGAGCATGTGCTCGGCGAGGTGGTGCGCGAGATAGACGATCGCACAGGCGTCCTT
Source organism: Pseudomonadota bacterium (assembly GCA_018241545.1). Taxonomy (GTDB): domain Bacteria; phylum Pseudomonadota; class Gammaproteobacteria; order Steroidobacterales; family Steroidobacteraceae; genus CAIKZZ01. The sequence continues at coordinate 5,208 of JAFEDP010000065.1, read as the reverse complement.
GCGGTCGCCGGTGCTGGACCACTCCCGCCAGCCGCCGACGACGCTCACGACGTTCTCCGGCAGCTTCCATGAGGCGGCCAGCTGCGCGCCGACCGGCGTGTAGAACTCGGCAACCAGGCGCTCGATCTCGTCGTCGTCGAGCGGCGTGGCGGAGCGCCGCGACAGTTCGGCGATGGCCTGCAGCACCGCGGGCTTGCCGATCTCGTGCAGCAGCCCGGCCAGGTAGCTCTGCTCTCCCTGGCAGCCGGCCTGGTCGGCGACGACGCGCGACCACTGCGCGGTGGCAACGGCCTGCTTCCACATTCGCTGCACCCGCGCCTTCTGGCCGGGAACGTTCAGCAGCTTGCCCTGCACCGCGACGGTGAAGGCGATGTCGGAGACCTCCGCCATGCCGAGCCAGCTGATCGCGTGCTGCAGCGACTCGATCGGCTGGCGCGGCTGGTAGACGGCCGACTTGGCGACGCGCATGACGTGCGCCGCCAGCGCCTGGTCGCCGGTGATCATGCGCGCGAGGCCGGTGGCGTCGGCGTCCGGGCTGCCGGCGAACGACACCACCCGGGCCGCGATCTCCGGGAGCACGGGCAGGTCGAGCTCGCCGCGCATCATCTGGCCGACGAACAGCCCCCGGATGAAGTCGTAGTTGTCGGCCGCAGCCAGTTCGCGCACTCGCTCGATGGACAAGGGGGCTTCTCCGCAGGGAAGACGCAACTACGCCCCTCATAACGGCGCCACCGGCGGGATCTTGAGCGCCGCCCGGGGAGCTGGCCTGGACGTGCGCGCCGTCACATCCCGGCTAGAGCTGGGCGAGGCGCTCCGCCGCTGCCGCCAGGGTGGCATCCTCCTTGGCGAAGCACAGCCGCACCAGGCGCTCGCCGGGGGGCGGCGCCGCGCAGAACGGCGACACCGGGATCGCGGCGACCCCGTGGCGCCGCACCAGCTCGAGCGCGAATTCGCCGTCCGGCAGGTCCGACACCGCGCCGTAGTCGACCAGCTGGAAATATGTTGAACGGGCCGGGGTCAGGGTGAGGCGCGTCCCCCGCAGCAGCGCGGCGAACCGGTCGCGCTTCGCCTGGTAGAACGCCGGCAGCTCGTCCTCCCACTCGGGGTGCTCGACCATGAAGTCGGCGATCGCGTGCTGTAGCGGCGTCGCGATCGCGAAGGTGACGAACTGGTGCACCTTGCGCAGTTCCGCCGTCAGCTCCGGCGGCGCCACGCAGTAGCCGATCTTCCACCCGGTCGCGTGGTAGGTCTTGCCGAAGGACGAGGCGACGATGCTGCGGGCGGCCAGCTCCGGGTGCGCATTCAGGCTCACGTGGCGCACGCCGTCGTAGACCATGTGCTCGTAGACCTCGTCGGCGAGCACGAACGCGCCCGTCGGCCGCAGCAGCGCGGCGAGCGCGTCCAGGTCCGCGCGCGAGAGGCAGGCGCCGCTCGGATTGTGGGGGGTGTTGACGATCACGAGCCGCGTGCGCGGCCCGAGTGCGTCGGCGAGCCGCTGCCAGTCGACGCCGAAGCCCGGCCGGGCGAGCGGCACGCGTCGCACGAGGCCGCCGCTCAGCTCGACGATCGGCTGGTAGCTGTCGTAGGCGGGCTCGAGCAGCACGACCTCGTCCCCGGGCCCCACCAGCGCCTGGATCGAGACCGCGAGCGCCTCGGTGCCGCCGCAGGTGACGGTGATCTCGCTCTCCGGAGCCGCCAGCCGGCCGTAGTGGCGCGCCACCTTGGCGGCGATCGCCTCCCGCAGCGCCGGGGCCCCGGCCATCGGCGCGTACTGGTTGTGGCGCGCCCCGACGTGGTGGGCCACCAGCTCCCGGAGCCGGGCCGGTGGCTCGAAGTCCGGGAACCCCTGTCCGGTGTTGACGGCCCGGTGCTCGAGCGCGAGCTGGGAGACGACCGTGAAGATGGTCGTCCCGACACCCGGCAGCCGGCTGGTGACGGGCGGCATGCCCGCCTCAGCGTTCGCCGGACTCGGCCGCGTACAGCGCGGCGCCGACGACGCCGGCCGTCTGCCGCAGCCGCGCCGGCACGATGCGCGCCGGCGACTTCAGCAGCCCCGCGTACTCCTCCCAGCGCTCGCTGACGCCGCCGCCGACGATGAACAGGTCCGGCCACAGCAGCGCGTGATAGCGCTCGAGCACGCGGTTGACGCGCGCGCACCATTGCGGCCAGTCGAGGTTCTCGACCGTCCGCACCCGCGCACTCGCCTGGTGCTCCGCCTCGCGCCCGCCGACCTCGAGGTGACCGAGCTCGGTGTTTGGCCACAGGCGGCCGTCGACGAACAGCGCCGAGCCGATGCCGGTACCGAAGGTCAGCATCATCACCAGCCCGCGCTCGCCGCGGCCGGCGCCGACACGCATTTCGGCGAGCCCGGCCGCGTCGGCGTCATTGACCACGACGCCAGGACGCCCCGCGGCGGCGGTCAGCAGCGCTGCGGCGTCCGCGCCGATCCATCCGCGATCGACGTTTGCCGCCGTGTAGGTGATGCCGCGCTTCACGACCGACGGGAAGGCGAGCCCGACCGTGCCCCGGCACTGCGGGAAGCGCGCCACCAGCGTCGTGAGCGCCGCGCGCGTCGCCTCGAGGGTCGCGCCGGGCGGCGTCGGCACCGACTGCAGCTCGCCGACGACCTCGCCGGCGTCCACGTCCACGGCCCCGGCCTTGATGGCCGAGCCGCCCAGGTCGATGCCGAGCACCAGGCTCATGGCGCGGCTCCGAGGGCGGCCTGGGCGTCACGCAGGCGTCGCCGTTCCAGGCGCACCAGGTACGTCCCCGCCGTGACGACGCAGACAGTGACGATCAGCACGAGGATCGTCGCCAGCGCGTTGATGTCGGGGCTGACCCCGAGGCGGACCTTGGAGAATACGAGCTGTGGCAGGGTCGTCGAGCTCGGTCCGGACACGAAACTGGTGATCACGAGGTCATCCCACGACAGAATGAAGGCCAGCACCCAGCCGGAGGCGATCGCCGGCATGATCAGCGGCAGCGTAATGACGACGAACACCTTCCACGGGCGGGCGCCGAGGTCCATCGCCGCCTCCTCGAGCGAGCGATCGACGGTCGCGAGGCGCGCCTGGATCACCACCACCACGTAGGCCATCGAGAACGTGATGTGCGCGATCGTGATGGTGGTCGCGCCCCGGCCGCCCGGCCATCCGACCGCCTGCTCCAGCGCCACGAACAGCAGCAGCAGCGACAGCCCGGTGATGACTTCCGGCAGCACCATCGGCGCCGTCGTCAGCAGCCCGAACAGGGCGCGGCCGCGGAAGCGACGATAGCGCTCGAGGGCGAACGCCGCCAGGGTGCCGAGGATCACCGCGCCGGTGGCGTTGGTTGCCGCGATCCGGAAGCTCAGGCGCGCCGAATCCATGATGGGCGCATTGTGGAACAGCTCCACGTACCAGGCCAGCGTCGGCGAGTTCGCGGAGTCCCACACCGTCACGAGGCGCGAGGCGTTGAAGGAGTAGACGACCATCGCCAGGATCGGCAGGTACAGGAACGCAAAGCCGAAGGCCATCGCCATCAGCACGAACAGCGAGCGCCGGCCGGGCATCAGGCCTCCCTGCCGCGCGCCTGGATGCGCTGCAGCAGCAACACGAAGCCGGTCAGGATCGCGAGCAGGACGATCGCGAGCGCACTCGCCACCGGCCAGTCGCGGTTGCCGAAGAACTCGTCCCACACGACGCGCCCGATCATCAGCGTGTCGGGGCCACCCAGCAGCGCCGGGATCACGTACTCGCCGACCGCCGGGATGAACACCAGCAGGCAGCCGGCGTAGATGCCCTCCAGGGTCAGCGGCAGCGTGACCGTGAAGAATGCCTTGGTCGGCCGGCAGCCGAGATCGGCGGCGGCCTCGAGCAGCGTGAGGTCCAGCTTCTCGATCGCCGAGTACAGCGGCAGCACCATGAACGGCAGGTAGGAATAGACCATCCCGAGGTAGACGGCGAAGTCGGTCTGCAGCATCTGCAGCGGCTCCTGCACGATGCCGAGCGCGAGCAGCACCCCATTGACCGGGCCATTGCGCCCGAGCAGGCCAAGCCAGGCGTACACCCGCAGCAGGAACGACGTGAAGAACGGCAGCACCACCAGCAGGAACAGCACGTTGCGCCACGCCCCTGGAGCGCGCGCGATGCCGTAGGCCATCGGGTAGCCGATCAGCAGCGCGAGCACCGTCGAGACGCCGGCGACCTTGAGGGAGTTGAGGAAGGCGGCGACATAGAGCGAGTCGCCGAACACGAAGCTGAAGTTCGAGAAGTGCAGGCGCAGCTGCAGTACCTGGTCCTGCGTCCAGGTCACGACCGGCTCGACCGGCGGCATCGACAGCTGGATGTTCGCGAAGGCGATCTTGAGGACGATCAGGAACGGCACGAGGAAGAACACCGTCAGCCACAGGTACGGCAGCCCGATCACCAGCAGCCGCCCCGCTTCCGTGCCGCGAGCGGAGCCCGCGCGCCGCAGCCGCCCGCGCCAGCGCCCGGCGATCGCGTTCACCGCGTCACCACGACCGCCGCCGACGGGTGCCAGTGCAGCCACACCGGCTGGTCGTGCGCGAGCGGCTCCTCGCGGCGCAGCACGTTCGGCGTCGTCACCCGCAGCACGAACCCGGTGCGCAGCCGGACCAGGTAGCGCGTCGCGTCGCCGAGGTAGGCGATACCGGCGACCACGCCCTCGAGCACGTTATCAGCCTGCGCCGGCCGCTCGAGGCCGAGGCGGATCTTCTCCGGGCGGATGGCCACCGACAGCTGCGCGTCGGGCGCGGAGCTCACGCCGTGATCGACGTACACGGTCGAGCCGAGCTGGGCGCAGTCGATGCGGCAGTGGTCCGGCTCGTCCTCGACCAGCCGGCCGTCGACCAGGTTCACCGAGCCGATGAAGTCGGCGACGAAGCGCGAGTTCGGGTACTCGTAGATGTCGGTCGGCGATCCGACCTGCAGGATCTCGCCCGCGCGCATGACGCCGATCCGCGTCGCCAGCGTCATCGCCTCCTCCTGGTCATGGGTGACGATCACGAACGTGACGCCAAGCCGCTCCTGCAGGTTAACGAGCTCGAACTGCGTGTGCTCGCGCAGCTTCTTGTCCAGCGCGCCGAGCGGCTCGTCGAGCAGCAGCAGTTTGGGGCGCTTGACGAGCGCGCGCGCCAGCGCGACCCGCTGGCGCTGGCCGCCGGACAGCTGGTGGGGCTTGCGCTTCTCGTAGCCGTCGAGCTTGACG
>JAFEDP010000659.1 GCA_018241545.1 Pseudomonadota bacterium | reverse complement strand
ATGTTGCCGCCCGCGAGGGCGAGCGCCCGCTTCACGGCCACCGCCTCGGCACGCGCGCGCGTCTCGCGCAGGTTCAGCAGCAGCGCACCCGGGTCGGTCGCAGCGAGGCCGAGGTCGTCGGCCGTGATCGCCTGCCGGTCGCACATGATCACGGCGGTGCTGATCCGGTTCTCGAGCTCGCGCACGTTGCCCGGCCAGGGATACGCCTCGAGGGCCGCGATCGCGTCCGGCGCAAAGGTCAGCCGCGGCCGGCGATTCTGCTCGGCCGCGTGCCGCAGGATCTTCTGGGCGATCACCGCGATGCACTCCCGCCGCTCCCGCAGCGGCGGCACGCGCAGCGCCACCTGCCCGATCCGGTAGTAGAGATCCGCGCGGAAACGCCCCTCGGCGATCAGCGCCTGCAGGTCCTGGTTGGTCGCGCACACGACGCGCACGTCGATCGGGATCTCGGTGCGCCCGCCGACTCGCTCGACGACCCGCTCCTGCAGGAAGCGCAGCAGCTTCGCCTGCAGGGCCGGCGCCATGTCGCCGATCTCATCGAGCAGCAGCGTGCCCCCGTCCGCGACCTCGACCTTGCCGGGCGTCGTGCGGGCCGCGCCCGTGAACGCACCCTTTTCGTAGCCGAACAGCTCGCTCTCGAGGAGGTTCTCCGGGATTGCGGCGCAATTGATCGCCACGAAGCGCTTGTCACGCCGCGGGCTGTGGGCGTGGATCGCGCGGGCCAGCAGCTCCTTGCCGGTGCCGCTCTCGCCGAGCAACAGCACGCTGGCATCGGTCGGCGCGACCTTCTCGATCTTGCGGCACAGCGCCACCATCTCCGGGCTGACCGCCACGATGCCCTCGAGCGGCTCCGCGCTCCGCGCCTGCTGGCGCCGCCGGTGCTCTGCCTCCAGGTGGTGCACGTGGAAGGCCCGGTCGACGATGATCCGCAGCACCGCTGCGTCGACCGGCTTCTGGTAGAAGTCCCAGGCGCCGAGCCCGATCGCCTTGACCGCGTTGTCGCGATCGCCATTGCCGGTCATGACGATGACGTTGGTCGCCGGCGCGAGCTGGACGATCTCGCGCAGGCACTCGAGCCCCTCCGCGACGCCGGCCGGATCCGGCGGCAGGCCCAGGTCCTGCAGCACCACCGCCGGCTCGCTGCGTCGCAGCGCCGCGATCGCCGACGCCCGGTCCGTGGCCGTGACGATGTCATAACCCTCGAAGCACCAGCGCAGCTGCCGCTGCAGACCCTCGTCGTCCTCGACGATCAGAAGCGTGCCAGCGGACTGATTGGACTCGGCCATGGTCGTGCGTGTCGCGACTACGAAGATCGCGGCAACCGTAGCACAAACGACGTGCCGGTTCCGGGCCTGCTCGACACTACGACGTCACCTCCGCTGCTGCGGACGAACTCCCGCACCTGGAACGCGCCGATGCCCATGCCCTTCGCGCCCTTGGTCGAATCGAACGGCCGGAACAGCCGCGTGCGCACGAACTCATCGTCCATGCCACGGCCGCTGTCGATCACCTCGACCTCGGCCCACTCGTCGCGACGGCGCACTTCGACGCGCACCCAACCCTCGGCGGGAGTTGCGTCCTGCGCGTTGCGGATCACATGCTCGACGACGTGCTCGAGCCGGTCGG
>JAFEDP010000658.1 GCA_018241545.1 Pseudomonadota bacterium | reverse complement strand
CTGCGCGATGCCGTCGCGCTCGGCCTCGCGCTCGGGCTCGCCCTCGGCACCAAGCTCTCGGCGATCCCGTTCTTCGGGCTCGGGGCGCTGGTGCTGTGGGCGCTGTGGGCCTGGGAGCGGCGCGGCCGTGCGGGTCCCGGGGAGCCGGTGCGCGCCGCGGCCTGGGCGGCCGGGGTCGCGATCGTCGTGCTCCTGGTCGCGGCGGTGCTGACCGCGGCGTACGGCGGGCGCTTCATCTACCTGACCGACGGCCACCGCTTCAACCAGGCGCTCTGGTACCTGTTCGGCTCGACGGGCGCCGCGCACGACGCCGCCTACTGGCTGTTCGCCCGGATCCGGGTGCCGGAGGCGTTCCAGTGGTACCTCGGCGGGGTCGAGGCGCTGACGGTCCACAACTCCATCGGCCACCTGTCGTACCTGCTCGGCGAGGAGCGCCAGACCGGCTGGTGGTACTTCTACGTCGTCGCGCTCTTCGCCAAGACCACGCTGACGCTGCTGCTGCTCGGGCTCGCGGGCCTGTGGATGCTGGTGCGCCGCGGCCTCGCCGAGCGCTCGGCGCGCGCGCTCGCGCTGCCGGCGATCTTCCTCGCGCTGTTCGCCTTCGCGAGCGTCTTCAGCCACATCAACATCGGCGTGCGCCACATCCTGGTGCTCTACCCGATGCTCGCGGTCGGCGCCGCGCTCGCGCTCACGGCCGCCTGGCCGAGGCTCGCGCACGCGCGGCGCACGCCCGCGCGCCTCGCGGCGCTCGCCGCGCTCGCCGGGATCGTCGCCTGGCACGCGACCGCGCTGGTGCGCGCCTGGCCCGACTACCTCGCCTACTTCAACGTGCTGGTGCGCGACCCCGAGCACGTGGTCGTCGACTCCGACCTCGACTGGGGCCAGGACCTGAGGCGCCTCGCCGTGCGGCTCGCGGCGCGGCGGGTGCCCGAGGTCGCGATCGCCTACTCGGGCTCGGCGGACCTGTCGCGCGAGCACCTGCCGCCGTTCCAGGTGCTGCGGCCCGACGAGCACGCGAGCGGCTGGATAGCGGTCAGTGCGCTCGCCCGTGCCGAGGCGCCGCGCCACTTCGACTGGCTCGCGCCCTACACCCGCGTCGAGCGCGTCGGCGAGACCATCGACCTCTACTACGTGCCGCCCGCCACCGAATGACCCCGCCGCTGCTCGCGCTCGCGGGCGTCGCGCGCCGCTACCGGCCCGACCGCCCGCCGGTCCTCGAGGACCTCTCCTTCACGCTCGCCTCGGGCGAGTACGTCGCCATCATGGGCGAGTCGGGCGTCGGCAAGTCGACGCTGCTCAACGTCATCGCCGGCCTCGACCGGCCGGATCAGGGCTCGATCGCCCTCGACGGGGTCGAGCTCACCGCGCTCGACGACGATGCGCGCACGCGCCTGCGGCGCACGGCGATGGGCTTCGTGTTCCAGGCCTTCCACGTGCTGCCGTACCTCACCGTCGCGCGCAACGTGTCGCTGCCGCTCGAGCTCGCGGGGCAGGGCCGCGCCGCGGCGCTCGCCGCCGCGCAGGCCATGCTCGAGGAGGTCGGGCTCCGGGATTTCGGCGCGCGCCTGCCGCGCGAGCTCTCGGGCGGGGAGCTGCAGCGGGTCGCGATCGCGCGGGCGCTCGTGCA